>NZ_LR217692.1:0-300000 GCF_900698845.1 Buchnera aphidicola (Cinara cf. splendens/pseudotsugae 3390)
TATATAAATATATAAATATATAATATATAAATATAAATAAATAAATAAATGAATATTAATTCAGTATTTTAGGAAAAAGAAATGGTTTTTTATAAAAAATTTGATATTATTGTAATTGGAGCAGGACATGCTGGTACAGAAGCAGCTTCTGCTTCTTCAAGAATGGGTCATAAAACTTTGTTATTAACACATAAAATTAATACCATTGGTGCTTTGTCATGTAACCCAGCTATTGGTGGTTTAGGTAAAAGTCAATTGGTAAAAGAAATTGATGCAATGGGTGGTTTGATGGCAAAAGTAACCGATTATGCAGGTATTCAATTTAAAATTTTAAATTCAAGAAAAGGATCTGCAGTACAGTCTACACGAGCACAGACGGATAGACTTTTGTATCAAAAAAAAATACAATTTTTTTTGAGAAATCATGATAATTTAACAATTTTAGAAACAGAAGTATTGGATTTAATAATTAAGAATTACCAGGTATATGGCGTTTTGACTGCTGATGGTGTTTGTTTTAAAAGTACTGTTGTTATATTAACCGCTGGAACTTTTTTAAATGGAAAAATGTATATTGGTTCTAAAACTATGTTTGGAGGTAGAAGAGGTGATTCAAATTCATCAACGTTAGCTGAAAATTTAAAAAAATATTTTTTTAGAACTGGGCGATTAAAGACAGGTACGCCACCACGTTTACATGCTAAAACAATTGATTTTAATAAATTAGAACAACAATGGGGCGATATTCCTACTCCTGTTTTTTCTTTTATGGGATCTATTTCACATCATCCTAAACAAGTACCGTGTTATATTACATATACAAATGTGAATACACATAATTTAATTAAAGATAATTTATGTTGCAGTCCGATATATAGTGGTTTTATTCACGGAGTTGGTCCTCGTTATTGTCCATCTATTGAAGACAAAATAGTTCGATTTCCTGATAAATTTCGTCATCAAATATTTTTAGAACCCGAAGGTATTAACAGCGAAATAATTTATCCAAACGGGATTTCTACTAGTCTTCCGTATTCAATACAAAAAAAAATGATTCATTCAATTTCAGGATTAGAAAAATCAGAAATTGTCTATCCTGGATATGCTGTAGAATACGACTATTTTGATCCCAGAGATTTACGTATGACATTAGAATCTAAAATTATCAAAAATTTTTTTTTAGCCGGTCAAATTAATGGGACTACTGGTTATGAAGAAGCTGGCGCTCAAGGTTTAATTGCAGGTATAAATGCCGCGTTATCAGTTCAAAATAAAGATCCTTGGTTTCCTAAAAGGAATGAAGCATATATTGGTGTTTTAATAGACGATTTATGTAATAAAGGTACTTCTGAGCCTTATCGTATGTTTACTTCACGAGCAGAATATCGATTGTTATTACGAGAAAATAATGCTGATGATCGTTTAACAAAAATTGGTTATAAACTTGGGTTAGTTAATCATGGACAATGGACATGTTTTTCTAAAAAAAGAGATAAAATTTCACAAGAATCTGAACGATTAAAAAATATTAAAATTACATCTAAATCCATTAATTCTTTTTTTAAAAATAAAAAATTAGATATTACTTTAAAAAAAAATTGTTCTGCTTTTGATTGTTTACGTCGACCACATATTACATATGATATTTTAATGGATTTTCTTAACCAGAATATATTTGATAATTGTGTTGTTGAAGATAAAGCTGTTATACATGAAATTGAGACACGGAGTAAATATTATGGATATATTAAACGTCAAAAAAAAGAAGCTAAAAGAAGTATTCGATATGAAAATGTAAAATTGTCATCTATAAAAGATTATAAGGACATTATTGGCCTATCGAATGAAGTAATTATAAAATTAAATGAATATCGTCCTTGTTCTTTAGGACAAGCTTCACGTATTTCTGGTATTACTCCAGTAGCGATTTCTATACTGCTTGTTTTTTTAAAAAAACATAATCTTAGTTTTTAGTTTTCTAGATTTAAAATTTTTCAATATATATTTTTCGATATATTTTGGCAGGTTTTATTTGATTTATTTCCTGCCGAAATTAATAAGCATGTGAATTTTAAAATTTATGTTTCTTGTATATTTAATATGTATTTACACATCAATATTTTTTGCATATAAAGCATTTTTTTTAATAAATTCCCTTCTAGGTTGCACTGTATCTCCCATTAAGGTACTAAATAGATGATTAGCTATTTTGGCATCTTGTATAGTTATTTGTAACATCTGTCTAGTTTCAGGATTCATAGTAGTAGTCCATAATTGTTCAGGATTCATTTCTCCCAATCCTTTGTATCTTTGAATACTAATGAATTTTTTTGTTTCTTGTATTAATGTATTAATTGTATCGTCTAAATTTTTAAATATAAAAGATTTTTTATGAAATTGTATATGTGCATAATTTTTACGCATATGATTAATTTTTTTTATGAATTTAATAAATTTTGTGTATTTTTTTGTTGAAAAAAAATCATTTTTTAAATGATAAGAATGAAAAATTTTTTTGTTGCTAACGTTTAATGTTGGTTCATATTTTTTCTGATTTTTTTTTATATAATAAGAATATATATTTTTATTATGAGAATATTTTTTTTTTTGTAGTTGTTTTGTTAATTTTTTAATCCATAATCTTACATTTTTTTTTTTGTCTAAATTTTTTAATGGAAAAATGTAAATCATAGCTTTATATATGAATAATGGTATTTCTTTATTTATAGAAAAAAAATTTTTATTGATTTGTTGGTATTCAAACATAATCCGAGAGAATTTTTTTTGATGATATTTTTGTTTGTTTTTTTGAGTACATATAATGTAACTATTTTTTTGTATAAATTGATATTGATAGGTATATAGTTCTTTTGAATTTTTTAAATACTTTTCTTGTTTTCCACTTTTAACTTTATACAATGGTGGTTGAGCAATATATATGTGTCCATTTTCTATTATTTCCGGCATTTGTCGAAAGAAAAATGTTAATAGTAATGTTCTAATATGTAATCCGTCTACATCCGCATCTGTCATAATAATAATAGAATGATATCTTAATTTTTTGAGATTGTATTCTTCTTTTCCAAAACCACATCCTAAAGCAGTAATTAATGTAATTAATTCTGATGATGTTATTATTTTTTCAAAACGGGCTTTTTCTATGTTTAAGATTTTACCTTTTAATGGTAAAATGGCTTGGTTTTTTCTATTTCTTCCCTGCTTTGCAGAACCTCCTGCAGAGTCACCTTCTACTAAATATATTTCTGATAAATGGGGATCTTTTTCTTGACAATCGGATAATTTTCCAGGCAAGTGAGATGTTTCTAACGATCCTGTTCGACGAGTTATTTCTCGAGCTTTTTTCGCTGCTTCTCTAGATCGTGCTGATTGTATAATTTTAGTAACAATGATTTTTGCATCTTTAGGATTTTCTAATAAAAAATTCATTAAGTGTTCATTTAATAATTTTTCTACTACAGATTTTACTTCTGAAGATACTAGTTTTTCTTTTGTCTGGGAAGAGAATTTTGGATTAAACATTTTAATTGCAATTAAAGCGGTTAGTCCTTCTCTCGTGTCTTCTCCTGTAATTGTGATTTTATTTTTTTTACTTGATTTTTCTTTTTCAGAAAAATAATTTAATGTTCGTGTTAACGCAGCTCGAAATCCTGATAAATGGCTGCCTCCATCTTGTTGTGGTACATTGTTAGTAAAGCATAATATTTTTTCTTGAAACTTTGTATTCCATTGCATAGCGATATTTACTTCAATATTTTTTTTTTGTTTTCTAAATAAAAAAATTTTTTTATGTATTGGTGTTTTTTTATTATTGATTTTTTTGATAAATGATTTAATTCCTCCTTTGTGAAAATATTGAAATTTTTTTTGATTTCTAATGTCTTTTAGTTTAATCAATAAATTAGCATTTAAAAATGATAATTCTTGCAATCTTTTTTGTAAAATTTCATATTGAAAAGTATTATGGTTAGTGAAGATATTTTTATTGGGCCAAAACCGGATTCTTGTCCCTTTTCTTTTCGTGATTCCTGTACATAATAATTTTTTTTTTGGATTTCCATTAAAATATTTTTGATAATATTTTTTTCCATCGCGATAAACATATAATTCTAATTTTTCAGATAAAGCGTTTACCACTGAAACACCGACACCATGTAACCCTCCAGAAACTTTATAAGAACTATCATCAAACTTTCCTCCAGCATGTAGCATGGTCATAATAACTTCAGCTGCAGATACTCCTACTTCTGGATGAATATCTGTAGGTATACCTCTTCCGTTGTCTCTTACAGAGACTGAGTTATCGTAATGTATGATTACTTCAATTAAATTGCAATGTCCTGCTAAAGCCTCATCTATTGAGTTGTCTACTACTTCAAATACCATATGATGTAATCCTGTACCATCATCAGTATCTCCAATATACATACCTGGGCGTTTTCTAACTGCATCTAATCCTTTTAATATTTTTATATTAGATGAAGTGTATAAGTTTGACATGTATTATCCTTTTTTGTATATGAAAAATTAATTTTGAATTGAAAATTATAGTTTTAAAGGCATAATTATATACTTAGTTTCTTTTTGTGCATTTGATTGAATTTGAATACTCGAAATTGGAGTATCAAAAATAATATTAATTGTAGGAGTATTTAGAGCATTTAAAACATCTAATAAATAAAAAACGTTTATAGAAAATGAAATATTTTTTTGCTGATATTTTATGTAAAAAGAATCACATGATTCCTCATCATCTTGATTGTTTGATGTTATTTTTAATAAATTTTCTGAAAAATTTAAAAAAACACCTTTAAAGGTAGTATTGCATAAAATGGATGTTTTTAATAATGATTCTTTTAGTTGTTCGGTGTGCAGCAAAATAGAGTGAGTATATTTTTTTAAAATTACATCATGATAATTAGGAAAGTTACCATTTAATAATTTTGTTATTAATAAACTGGTATCGAATTGAAACGAGACATAATGATAGTCAATATTCATGGAGATTAAGTCATCTGTGTAAGTTAATAGTCTGTTTAACTCTAATATAGCTTGTTTATTAACGATTATGGAAAAAGAAGATATTTCAGCGTTCAACATAATAGTATATATAGATAATCTATGTCCATCAGTCGTAACTGTGCGTAAATAAGATTTTTTATATTCAATCAACATTCCATTTAAAGGATTTCTGACATCATTATGCGCTATAGAAAAATAAATTGATGAAATAATTGTTTTTAATATTTTTTGTGAAATAAAAAATTTTTTTATTTTTTGAATTTTTTTAAATTTTGGAAATTTTTTTTGTGGTAAAGTATTTAATTTGAATAAACTATTAAATATTTTTATATGCATTTTTTCGTTGATTAAATGAAAATGCAATTCTTCATTACGTTTGATATTACGACAAATACTAAATATTTTTTTTCCAGATACTGTAATGCATCCAGAAGTATAGAAGATAAAGTATTTTCTATGTATATATGTATGTAATTCGATTTCTAATGTAGAACTGGTTAATTTTAATATATTTGCATTAATTTTAATAATTACGTTTTCTAAGATTGGAAATACGGTATTTTTAGTAATGATTCTGTTGATTTTTTTAAAAGAATTTAAAAAATCATTGTTTTTAATTTTGAATTCCATGTTTTATACGTTTAATTGATTGAACAAGTGTAAAAAGTCGTAATAAATTTTATTTTTTTTTTTTTTTAAATAATTGATTTTTTTACAAGCGTGTAACACAGTAGTATGATTTTTTTTGCCAAAAGCTTTTCCTATTTCGGAATAGCTATAATCAGTCAATTTTTTTATTAAAAACATAGCAATTTGTCTAGGTTCTACAATAAATTTTGATCTTTTAGAAGAAATAATGTCTGATTTTTTAATATTAAAATAAGTAGCAACTTTTCTTTGAATTACATGTATATCCGGTTTTTTTTTGTTTTTTATTAATTTACTTATTTGTTTTTGTACAAAAATTTTTGTCATTTTTTTTTTTTTAAGAATTAATTTAAAATGTATTTTTTTTAAAAAAAATATTAATTTTTTTATATTAGAACACATTTTTTGTGAAATATATTTTGCTATTTTGTATGATAACTTAATATTATTATCATGAGCCTTGTTTAATAAAATATGTATTTTAGTTATTAATTCAGGAGGATTAATGGATGTAATTAATCCTAATTTAAATTGAGATGGTAAATTTTGTAATATTTTTTTTATTTGATTTATATCAAAATTTGTAGTTAATACAATTTTTTGATTTTTTTGTAAAAATTTATTTAATATATTGAATATTTTTTTTTTTTTTTTTTTTTATAAAAAAAATATTGAATATCATCTATTAATAAAGTTTTTATAGAACTATAATAATTTTTAAAATGGATTAAAGAATTGTTTTTTAATGAAAAAGTCATATTACGAATAAAATTTTTTGCATGTATATAAATTACTTCATGATTATAATTTTTTGTTAAGATTTTATTGCCTATAGCATGAAGTAAATGTGTTTTTCCACATCCAGATTTTCCACATAAAAATAATATGTTAAAAAAATTTTTTGATTTTTTGGTAAACATGTATGCTGCATAACGCGCTAATTGATTCGACATACCTTCAATAAAATTATCAAACTGATAGTTAAGTTGAATATTATTTTTTAAAAGTAGTTTTTTTTTGATATTTTTGATTTTATTTTAATTTTTTTAGTTTTTGTTTTATACTGATTTTTATTTTTTAATATTAACAATATCATACAACATATTTTCTATTTTATAGAATGGTTATTATTTATATTATTTAATATAATGATTTACAGATTTTTTGATATTTTATGTTACGATTAATATATACATAATTTTTTTAAATGTATATATAATAATAATTATATTTTTGATTTTTTTAAAAGAATAAATGTATTGAATTTTGGTAATAAATGTTATTTAAAAATTATATTAATAATAGATATATGATATTATTTTTTTTGTGATACTCAGTCAATTTTTTAAATATTTTTATTTAATTAAAGATCAAGATATACAACTATTATTTAAGCACTTTGATATTAAAAATATATTTATTTTTTAGATTTTTATTTTTGTTTTTTTTATATAAATATTATTATAATAATATATTGTTTGTATTAAAAATATTTTTTTTAATAAATCTAATTTAATCAATTTAAACATGTTCATGTATAACATGATATAATTATTATATGATGTACAGATATTTTATTATTTAATTGACACATACTTGTTTATGTTGTTTGTATAAAAATAGGGAATACTTATATGAAACGTACTTTTCAACCTTCTAACATTAAACGTAATCGTACACATGGTTTTCGTTCTCGTATGTCATCTAAGAGTGGTCGAGATATTTTATCGCACAGACGTTCAAAATTGCGTTCAGTATTATGTGTGTAAAATATTTTTATAAAAGTAATGAATATGTCACGATTTTCTTTAAAAAAGAAATCACGTTTGTTGTTAAACGTTCAATTTCAAAAAATTTATAATAAAAATTACAAAATTCATACAAAACATTTTTTAATGTTTATGCATACAAATTATTTACAATTTCCTAGATTAGGAATTTCTATTTCTAAAAAAAACGTTGCACGGTCACATGATCGTAATCGAGTTAAGCGTCTTATTAAGGAAAGTTTTCGATTAGTGCAACATAATCTGTTGTTTATGGATTTTATAATAATTGTTAAAAAAAATATTCATTTATTAAATAATAGTAAAATATTTTTTTTTTTAAAAAAATTATGGTCTTATAAAAGTAAAAATAATGTCTTGAATATAAATAAATTATAACATAAATTTATATGTCATCGATTTATGATAGTTTTTTTAATTTTAAGTAGTGAGAAAATTTTATGATATATCTGAAACGTATTTTTTTTATAATATCTTGTGTTGTTTTTTCTTTTTTTGTATGGAACTTCTGGAATACACATGCTTCTATAAATCAAAATAATGTAAAGATAAATAGTTTTGTACATAAAATTTACGACATTAAAAATAATAATAATATTTAATTGATTAATGTATCAAATGATTTAATTTTTTTAGATGTTAGTCTATTAAGAGATCTAGATATATCTTCGAATATATTAAATAATGATTTTTAAATAAAAAATATTTGTTGATTTTTTTTAAAATTATAAAAAATTCTTTATAAGATAACTAGTAAAGTGTGAAATAAAAATAATTTCGATATTATAAAAAATATAAAATTATTATATAATATAGAATATTTACTTTATATATATTTTTATTTAAGTTTTAAAAAATAAAAATATTAATACAACAAAATTTTATTTATAATTTTTTTAATAAAAATTAATTCTTTAGTGCTTCATTTGTATGGTATAAAAATAGATAATATATTTTACACGATAATATACATGCAATGTATAATTTTTTATGGAGTATTCTATAAAAAATTGTTTTATAAGTATTTTTTAAAAAAGTTTTATATATAAAGAATTATCAGGTAACTGTTTTTTAATACTTACAGAAATTATTAAAATTTTATTTTTAGTAATATCTGGTATAAAAAATATACATATCATAATTAACATTAACTGGATAGTTATAATGCAAATAAAATTTTTAACAATTTGGATTTCTCATATTTATAATCAATTTGTCATTTTCGTAAATAAAGTTAATAGTAGTATTGCATTAATTAGATTATTATCAAAAGTATATCATGTTCAGTTTTATTATCTTTATAAATTATTTAGTAATGAGTGGTTAAGCACTATAGTAAAAAATATTATGTTATTTTTTTCAAAAAATTTACAATTTATAACAAAATACGCAAAATTAAATATAATTTCCTATCCTGTTTTTAAATTGCTAGTCTTTTTTTATGGTTTTTTTCATAATTGGGGTATAACCATTATTTTTGTAACTATTTTAGTAAAGATAATTATGTATCCATTAACTAGATTACAGTATGTATCTATGTTACACATGAAAGTTTTACAACCAGAAATACAGAAAGTAAAACATCAATGTTGTAATGATTCTACAGTAATGAATAAAAAAATTTTATCTTTATATAAATTTAAGAAAATTAATCCTTTTTTTAGTTTTTTATCTATAATGTTACAAATACCTATATTTTTATCATTTTACTATGTATTGGTTTCTTCAGTAGAATTAAAGAATGCACCTTTTATTTTTTGGATTACAGATCTATCTAGTTACGATCCGTATTATGTACTGCCATTTTGCGTAATCTTGAGTATTTTATTAACTCAATATCATGAATTAAGTTATAATAATATTATAAAAAAGAAAAATTTTTTATGTGTCACGCCGTTTTTATGTATTTTTTTTTTATTTTGGCTTCCTTCTGGTTTGATTTTATATTATATAACGAGTAATTTAATGACTTTTTTACAGCAGTGGATTATACGTCGAAATTTTTTTAAAAATAATAAATATAATTAATAATATTTATATAATTAAAAATTAATCATTATATTAAGCAAATAATTTTTTATATTTTTAGAGTATTAATAAAGTATGATATTTAATGAAACTATTGTAGCTCCAGCTACGGCTTTTGGTCGATCAGGTATTGGAATTATAAGAATTTCTGGTTCTTCTGTTTTAAGAATAATGAAAAAATTTTTAAATATCTCTATGAAAGAACGTTTTGCACATAATGCATCATTTTTAGATTTTCAAGGGAATGTTATTGATCATGGTATTGCATTGTTTTTTTCTGCTCCTAAGTCATTTACCGGAGAGGATATTTTAGAGTTTCAAGGTCATGGAAATCCAATTTTATTAGATATAATTATAGAAAATATAGTACGTATGAATAACGTTCGCTTAGCACGCCCAGGTGAATTTTCAGAAAGAGCTTTTTTAAATAAAAAAATAGATTTAATTCAAGCTGAAGCAATTAGTGATTTAATTAATGCACAATCTAAATTATCAATACAAGCTTCCTTACTTTCTTTGTCTGGTAGTTTCTCAAGAAAAATATGTTTAATTATCGATTTATTAAAAGTTTTTTATTCTCAAGTAGAAGCTACTATTAATTTTTCTGACGAGATAGATAGCTCTTATGAGCGTTTAGATTTCATGCCTCAGTTAACTAAAATTATTGTATTACTAAAAAATTTGACAGATACAGCACGAAAAAGTCACGCTTTACAAAAAAGTATAAAGATTGTAATTGCGGGACTACCTAATGTAGGTAAATCTAGTTTATTTAATTATTTATCTGATCAAAGAGTTTCTATTGTTACGGATATTCCGGGTACTACACGTGATTTAATGTGTAAAGATATATGGTCAAATGGTATATGTTATGAACTTATGGATACTGCAGGGTTACGTAAAAGTCAAGATGTTATTGAGAATATAGGTATCCAGTTAGCAGAAAAAAGTATTCGCAGTTGCGACCATGTTTTTTTTGTTTTAGATACTTCGCGTAATCAGAAAAAAAATAACAAAGTTATATTAAAGAGTATTAAAAATTTACGTATTAATCAAACTATTACATTTATTTTTAATAAAATAGATCTCACTGAACAACAACCACGATTAGAAGTCGTACATCAGAAATTTCAATGTATTTATTTGTCAGTTAAAAAAAAATTAGGGTTAAATAGATTAAAAAAAATAATTAATACAATTTTACATACCAAAAATAATGTTGAAAGTGTTTTTTTAGCAAGACGTAGACATGTTTTGGAATTAGAAAAATCGTTAAAACATTTAATGAAAGGAAAAAAAGATTGGTATAAAAGCAATAATGTTGAATTATTATCAGAAAATATACGTTTGTCAATGAATTGTTTGCTGAGGATTACAGGTCATTTTAATAGCGATGATTTATTAAATAAAATTTTTTCTGATTTTTGTATTGGAAAATAAAAAATTTTTATGAATGAATATGTTTGTATAAATATGCCCGGAGGCGGAATTGAACCACCGACACGGGGATTTTCAGTCCCCTGCTCTACCGACTGAGCTATCCGGGCATTAAAATGATTAAACATTAAAATGTTTGTTTTGTCAATATTTTTATGAAATAAAATTTTTAAATTCGTATCATGATACCATTTTTGCAGTAATGTACAAATTGGGTTTTTGGCAGAATTTTAGGTAATATAAAATCTATTTTTTATAATGTGTACATTATATAGTTATATTTGAAATATAGTTTATGTATATAAATATATCATTAATTTTTTTTTAATTGTCTGATTTTTTTATTGAAAAAATTAAATAAAAATTAACGATGCCCTTGAAATTCTTGATATAGGTCCATATATTCTTAAAATACAAGAGTACATTAACAAAAATATTGGTTTACTCACTGATTACGTAACACGACAACGCGTATTTTACTAGAGAGGATCATACTATGAAGCTTCGTCCATTGCATGATAGAGTAATTGTTAAACGTAATGAGGCTGAATCAAAATCTGCTGGCGGTATTGTTTTAACTGGATCTGCAGCTGGAAAATCCACTCGAGGAGTGGTTTTATCAGTAGGTAAGGGTCGAATTTTAGATAATGGAGTTGTTAAAAAATTAGACGTAAAAATCGGTGATGTTGTTGTATTTAATGAAGGTTATGGTGCAAAAACTGAAACTATTGATAATGAAGAAATATTAATTCTGACTGAAAGCGACATTCTAGCAATTGTAGAAGAATAATAATTTCATAATCATATTAACTAAAAATTTTAAATTTTGAGGACATTTCAAATGGCAGCAAAAGATGTAAAATTTGGTAATGAAGCTCGAATTAAAATGCTTCGAGGTGTTAATGTTTTAGCTGATGCAGTAAAAGTTACACTAGGTCCTAAAGGTAGAAATGTTGTATTGGATAAATCTTTTGGTCCGCCAAGTATAACTAAAGATGGTGTATCTGTAGCACGAGAAATTGAATTAGAAGATAAGTTTGAAAATATGGGTGCTCAGATGGTTAAAGAAGTTGCTTCTAAAGCAAATGATGCCGCTGGTGATGGAACTACTACTGCAACTTTATTAGCTCAGTCTATAGTAAATGAAGGTTTGAAGGCAGTAGCTGCAGGAATGAATCCTATGGATTTAAAACGAGGTATTGATAAAGCAGTAATTCACGCTGTTGATGAATTAAAAAAAATATCAGTTCCGTGTTCTGATTCAAAAGCAATTACACAAGTAGGTACTATCTCTGCTAATGCAGATGAAAAAGTTGGTAGTTTGATTGCTGAAGCTATGGAAAAAGTTGGGAATGATGGAGTAATTACTGTTGAAGAAGGTACCGGCTTACAAAACGAGTTAGAAGTAGTTAAAGGTATGCAATTTGATAGAGGATACTTATCTCCTTATTTTATTAATAAGTCCGATACTGGGTTGGTAGAATTAGATAATCCATATATTTTAATGGCAGATAAAAAAATTTCTAATATTCGTGAGTTATTACCGATTTTGGAATCAGTAGCTAAATCTAGCAAACCATTATTAATTATTGCAGAGGATTTAGAAGGAGAAGCCCTAGCAACTTTAGTAGTAAACTCCATGAGGGGAATTGTTAAGGTTTCTGCGGTTAAAGCGCCTGGTTTTGGTGATCGTAGAAAAGCAATGTTACAAGATATTTCAATTCTTACTGGAGGTTCTGTTATATCAGAAGAATTAGCTATGGAATTAGAAAAATCTTCTTTAGAAGATCTCGGTCAAGCAAAACGTGTAGTAATTAGTAAAGATGCAACCACTATAATTGGTGGTCACGGTGATAAAAATAGTATTAAAGATCGTATTCATCAAATTCGACAAGAAATACATGAAGCTACTTCTGATTACGATAAAGAAAAATTAAATGAACGTTTAGCAAAATTATCTGGTGGTGTAGCAGTATTAAAAGTTGGTGCTGCAACTGAAGTAGAAATGAAAGAGAAAAAAGCTCGTGTAGAGGATGCTTTACATGCAACTCGAGCAGCAGTAGAAGAAGGAGTAGTACCTGGAGGAGGTGTTGCTTTAGTAAGGGTAGCAGAAAAAATTTCTCGTATTAACGGTCAAAATGAAGATCAAAATGTAGGGATAAGAGTTGCTTTGCGTGCTATGGAAGCTCCTTTACGTCAAATTGTTGCGAATTCTGGCGAAGAACCATCAGTTGTAACTAATAATGTAAAAGATGGACGTGGTAATTATGGTTATAATGCAGCTACTGATGAGTATGGTGATATGATAACATTCGGTATTTTAGATCCTACAAAAGTCACTAGATCTGCATTACAATATGCGGCTTCAGTTGCTGGATTAATGATTACTACAGAATGTATGGTTACAGATCTCCCTAAAGATGAAAAATCTTCGTCTGATTTAAGTACTCCACCAGGTGGCGGTATGGGTGGTGGTATGGGTGGTATGATGTAGGTTTTTTTTAATTTTAAATTAATTAAAAATTTTACTACAGTAAAAATAGAAATAATGTAATTACACTATTTTATATATACTGATAGTCTCCTTGTTCTCTGAAATAAATAATTATGAGAACAAGGGATTATATTTATATTTTGAGATATATGTTATGACAACTTATAGCGGTACTTCTTTAAAATCAGGTTTAAAAATTTTAATAAAAAATCAACCATATGAAATTCAATATAGTGAATTTATAAAACCAGGAAAAGGACAAGCATTTGTTAGAATTAAATTAAGACAATTATTGACTGGAAAGATATTCAGTAAAACTGTTAAAGCAACAGATGTTTTTTATTCTACTGATATTACAGAAATTACTGCAATTTATTTGTATAACAATGGATTTATTTGGGTATTTATGAATAAAAAAAATTTTGAACATATCCATGTTTTAAAAAAGTTTTTGTATGGATGTGAAAAATGGTTAACAAATTCCTCTAGTTGTAAAATTATTTTATGGAATAATTCTCCCATTTCTGTTCATACCAATAAATTTATAAATTTAAAAGTTCAAGATATTGATATTACAGTAAAAGGAGATACTATTAATTCTGCTAGTAAATTAGTTTTTGTAGAAACAGGTGCTTCTATTCGTGTTCCTTTATTTATCAAAAAAGGTGATTCTATTAAAATAGATACTCGTTTTGGAAAATATATATCTCGTACAAATCATTAATGTGATGGTTATAATATTTATTATTAATAATTAACGTTGGTTTATTTGTACATTTTTTCTATAACTCTCCCATTCAAATGTTAACCATAAACTATTTCCTAAACTCATTCTATCGAGAACCCTCTCCCCCAATAGACTATTTAATTTTTTATGGTTTAAATTAGATAAAATTCCGGTAGGTTTTTGAGAAGACGATCTTCTATCTATAATTTGATTAATAATCATTTTTTCATATCTAGATTCTGTTTGCATTCCAATTTCATCGATTATAAGTAGGTCTACCGTGCTAAAGTTATATAATAATTTTTCTTCAGTTATTTTTGAAGACGACTGATTAAAAGTACTTTTTAAGGTTGACATAAGATCTGCAACTGTGATGATTAATATATTATTTCCTCGTAAAATTAAATAATTTCCAATAGCTGAAGCTAAATGATTTTTTCCGGTTCCAGGTCGACCTGAAAATATAAAACTAGAAATATTATTTTTAAAATTTTCCGCATATCTTCGGGCAGCGCATAGAACCGTTTTATGTCCTTCATGATTTATTTTGTAGTTTTCGAAAGAACAATTTTTATATAATTCTCGTATTCCAGATCGACCCAAAATTCTTTGTATTTTTGTAGCTTTGTTTTTTTGAATAATAGATTCAGAATATTTTTTTCCTTGTTCCTGGTTCCAAGATAATAATTCTTTATCATTAAAAAATTTTGGTTCTATATAGGCAGGCATGATTTTTTTTAGTTTTTTTAAGAAATTGTTCATTTATAGTATTTATTTTTCCACATGTTGTTATCTTTAATATTTATAGTAATTTTTAAAAATTTTTATTGTTTTTTGTTTAAAACATAATTTTAACTATAACTTTTATGATATAATAATTGTTCATTGATGAATACTTTATGTGAATGTTATTAATTATATGTTATTATAATTTTAAACATAAGATTTTCATTAAATGTATAGTGATATGTATATAATGTTATAGTTTATATTTGATTTATTTTATTAAACTATATAATTTTTTCTATAAAATAATGAAAATGATACTATTCCTATTTTTTTGCTTTTTATTAATTTCCATTTTTTCGGTATATAAATATTATTATCTGTGTGTTCAATATATATAATGGAATCTTTATTAATCCAATTATATTTTTCTAGATATTGAATAGATTTATTAAGCAATATTTTATTATAGAAAGGTGGATCTAAATAAATAATATCATATGGCGTACCATTTTTTTTTAGCCACCATAAAGTGTTAGTGTGAAAAACTGATATATTAGTAATAGAAAAAATTTTTAGTGTTTTTTTTAGTTTGTCAACTAAAATATATTTTTTTTCTAAAGCTGTAACTGATGTAGCTAATCGAGATACTGATTCTATACTTAAGTTCCCGCTGCCAGAAAAACAATCTAAACATATGGAGTTTTTTATATATTGTTGTAACCAATTAAATAATACTTGTTTAATACGATTTCTAGTCGGTCTTACATTTATTTTATTAACTGAATGTAATACTCTATTTTTTAAAAATCCACCAGTAATACGAATTTTTTTTGTTTTTTTATTTTTTTTTTTCATTTTTGTAATGTTTTTATAGAATTTTTAAATAAAATGTTGTAAATATTATAATAATAAAAAATTGAGGTTTATATGTGTAATAAAAAAAAAATTTTTTTTCTAGTTTAAAATCTTTTTTTGAAAAAAAAAATCAGAATAATACTTCTGAAAATAAAACAAAAACTTGTTTAAAAGATTCTTTTCCAAATTCATCTAATTATAAAATTAGTTCTTTTTTTAATAATTATATACATAGTACCAAAAATTTTTTTATTAATAAAATAAATAGTATTTTTTATGCACCAAAATTAGATGAAAAGATGTTTAAAGAATTAAAAAATTTATTATTATCATCTGATTTTGGGATAACCGCTACTGAAAAAATTCTGCATATATTCAAAAAACATATTAAAAGAAAAAATTTAATAAATTCTAAACAAGCTATTACATATTTTAAAAATTTATTATTAAATATGTTAGTTGTATCTAAAGATAAAAATTGTAGTATTTCTAAAACTAAAATGCCATTTATAATTTTGATTATTGGAGTCAATGGTGTAGGAAAAACTACTGTTGTTACAAAATTAGCATATTATTATAAAACACTTGGTTATTCTACTATGGTTGCTGCAGGTGATACTTATAGATCTGCTGCAATTGATCAGTTGACAGACTTAGGTGTATTACATGATATTTCAGTTTTTTCCAAACCTCTAGGTTCAGATCCTGCTTCAGTTGTATTTGATGCAATTAAAGAATCCATAAAACAAAAAAAGAATATTTTGATTATTGATACTGCTGGTCGTTTACATAATAAATATCATTTAATTCAAGAATTACAAAAAATTAATCGAGTAATTAATAAATGTCATCCTACAGCACCTCATGAAATATTTTTGGTACTAGATGCTGGAATTGGTCAAAATTCTATAGAACAAGCTAGAGTTTTTTCTTCCAATCTTCCTGTTACAGGGTCGATTATTACTAAGTTAGATGGTACAGCTAAAGGTGGAATTATTTTTTCAATTGCTAACGAGTTAACAATTCCTATTTGTTTTGTTGGTACAGGAGACAAAATAACAGATTTTTCATCTTTTGATAGTACAAAATTTGTTGATAGTTTTTTTAATATTAGTTAAATCATATTAATGTGTTAAATTATCAAATAGATTCATAGTTTAATTAGAATGCACAGTTTATATTGTACCTTTAGGATAAAATGAAAAAAATAAAACATCAAGTTCACACAATTAGTTTTTTAAATATTGGCAGTTTAGATGCCTATATTCGTATGGCGAATTCTTTTTCTATATTATCTTCTAAAAAAGAAAAGTTACTTGCAGAAAAATTATTTTTTTATAGAGATATAGAATCAGCAAAATTATTGATTTTATCAAATTTGAGATTTGTAATTCATGTTGCTAAAAATTATTCAGGATATGGTTTACCACAAGCTGATTTAATTCAAGAAGGAAATATTGGTTTAATGAAAGCTATTAGGCGTTTTAATCCTAATATTAATGTTCGTTTAGTTTCATTTGCTGTACATTGGATAAAATCTGAAATTCATGAATATGTTTTAAAAAATTGGCGTATAGTAAAAGTTGCCACAACTAAAGCACAACGAAAATTATTTTTTAATTTAAGAAAATCTAAAAAAAGATTAGGTTGGTTTAACTTGCATGAAATAGATATTGTTGCACGTGAATTAGGTGTTAGTCGACAAGAAGTAAAAGAAATGGAAGCAAGAATGTCTGCTCAAGATATAACTTTAGATATTACACCTCCAGATTCTCAATCCGATTACTCTACAAATAACACACGTTCTTCTCTTTATCTAGAAGATAAAAAATCAAATTTTGCAATGAAAGTTGAACAAGATAACTGGGCCTTACATGCTTCGAATAAATTAAGTAATGCATTATTAGTATTGGATGAAAGAAGTCAACAAATTATTAAAAGACGTTGGTTAAATAAAAATAGTTCTAAAATTACATTGCAGGCTATTGCTCAAGATTACGGGATTTCAGCTGAACGAGTTCGTCAGCTAGAAAAAAATGCTATGAAAAAATTAAAAATAGCAATTGAAGCATAATTATTATTAATAACGTATTTTTTTTGAATTGTTAGTATTTATTCTTGAATTTCTATTTCTTTTTTAAAAAATATTAATATATAAATATATTTCTTTAATATATGTATTTATATATAAAATTCTAATAATTTTGTACTATTGATTTTTTATCATATTATAGAAAAGTATTGATTGCTAATTTTGATAAAATTAATATATTTTTATTATCGGTATGTTTATGATTTTATATTATTATGAATAATAGATTTTTTATAATATCAAATATTTTTCTTTAAATATTTTAATATTTATAATGGTTTATCACAAATATTTATATAATAAATTAAATTTTAACTGATTATATTAACAAGTGATCTTCTATTGTTTTTTTTAAAAAAATGATTAATATTTTTAAATATTAATGAGTATTAGGTAAAAAAGTACATATTACATATTTTAATATATATTAATAATATTTTTTGAAAAATATTTGATATCGATAAGTTATATTAGAAATTTTTTACAATAATATTTTTATGTGTGCAACTGATAGTTATTCATTTTAGATAACTTAAACAGTTAATTATTTTGGTGTTTGTTGTTTTTTTATGAATATTAAAACAGGAAAAACATGTATGACTATAAAAAATCATGTACTAGGATTTCCTAGAATTGGTACGCATCGTGAATTAAAATTTGCTTTAGAAAATTATTGGTCAAAAAAAAGTACTTTACGTGATTTATTAACAGTAGGTAAAACTATTAGATATAACAACTGGAAATATCAAGTTGATTGTGGTTTAGATTGTGTAACTGTAGGTGATTTCGCATGGTATGATCATGTTTTAAACGTCAGCATGATGATTAATAATGTTCCTAAAAGACATCAAATAGATAACTCCAAGTTAGATTTAGATACTTTATTTAGAATTGCTAGAGGATCGAAAGTAACTGATAAAAATTGTTCCGCTTCTGAGATGACTAAGTGGTTTGATACAAATTATCATTTTATTGTACCTGAGTTATCTTGTAATCAAAATTTTTATTTTGCCTGGAAACAGATTTTAGAAGAAACTGATGAAGCATTGTCATTAGGATATAAAGTAAAACCAGTTTTATTAGGTCCGCTTACATATTTATGGTTAGGTAAGATCAAAGGAGCTAACTTTAATAAGTTAGATCTTTTAGAGAAAATTTTACCTGTTTATAAAGAAGTGTTAATGGAATTATCTAGCAGAAATATTGAATGGATTCAAATTGATGAACCTATTTTAGTTTTAGATATTCCTACAAAATGGAAAAAAGCTTTTATTGATGTTTATAAAATATTAAAAAATAATAAAATAAAAATTATGTTGTCTACATATTTTGGTGATATACATAATAATATAGATATAATTAATAAATTATCAATTGATGGTTTACATATTGATTTAGTTGCAGGAAAATATGATATATGTCAATTACATAATTATTTTAACGAAGAATTCTTGTTATCATTAGGAGTAGTTAACGGACGTAATATTTGGAAAACAGATTTATTAAAATGGTACACGAAATTAAATTTGTTTAAAAAAGTTAAGCGTATCTTTTGGATTAGTACATCTTGTTCACTTTTACACGTTCCTTTAGACATATCACTAGAAGATAATCTAACAGATTTTGTGAAATCTTGGTTTTCATTTGGGATACAAAAATGTTTAGAAATATCTATTTTGTCTCGTGTACTAAATAAAAATTTAGATATAGAAGAAATACATCGTTGGGTTAAACCTATTAATGCGTATAAATCATCTAATATAGTTAATAATGTTGTAGTACAAAAACGTGTATTGCAAATTTCTTCTGATCAAATGAAAAGACAGCATGATTTTTCTGTACGTTCGGTTATTCAAAAGAAAAAATTAAAGTTATCAATTTTACCTACTACTACAATTGGTTCTTTTCCACAAACTACAGACATTAGAAAGTTACGATTAGATTATAAGAATAAAAAGATTAGCCAATCAGATTATGAGAATAGTTTAAAAATACATATCAAAAATAATATTATTCAACAGGAAAAATTGGGATTAGATGTTTTAGTGCACGGTGAGCCAGAAAGAAATGATATGGTTGAATATTTTAGTGAGTATTTAGAAGGTTTTGTTTTTACGCAATATGGTTGGGTACAAAGTTATGGTTCGAGATGTGTTAAACCTCCCGTTATTGTGGGAGATATTAGTCGGATTACTCCTATTACGGTTATGTGGTCAAAATTTGCTCAATCATTGACTAATAAACCGGTTAAAGCTATGTTAACGGGACCAGTTACAATTTTATGTTGGTCTTTTCCTCGTGAAGATATTTCTAAAGAGTGCATAGCTCAGCAAATTGCTTTAGCTTTAAGAGATGAAGTATTAGATTTAGAAAACGCTGGTATTAATATTATTCAAATTGATGAACCTGCTTTACGAGAAGGATTGCCTTTAAGAAAATGTTATCGGGACTATTATTTATCATGGGCAGTTAAAGCATTTAAGTTGTGTTCATCTGGAGTAAAAGATAGTACACAAATTCATACACATATGTGTTATTGTGAGTTTCATGATATTATGCCTGCAATAGTAGATTTAGATGCTGATGTAATTACTATTGAAACATCTCGTTCAGATATGGATTTATTAGAATTTTTTAAAACATTTAAATATCCTAATGATATTGGTCCAGGAGTATATGATATTCATTCTCCAAATATTCCTACTATTGATTGGATTGAAAAATTATTAATTAAAGCAATAGAATATATTCCTATACAACAGTTATGGGTAAATCCAGATTGTGGTTTAAAAACTCGTAATTGGATGGAAACATTACTAGCTTTACAAAATATGATACAAGCTACTAAAAACATTCGAAAAAAATTTTCAAAAGAATAAGTTTTAACATACATTCCACTTAATGCGATTTGATAAACTGTTAATTGTATTTAGTGGTTTGTTAATGGTTTTTGTATATAATATATTTACTGATGATTTTTGATGATTTTTTATTTTTTTATACATATAAAATGTATTATAGTTTCTATTTGTTTTTTATCTTTGGTAATATAAATATTATTTATATATTTTAATATAATTTAAAATATCGAGCTGTTTATGCAATCAGCTCGAATTATATAATTATAAATTATTGTTAATTTTTTCAGTAGAATTTAACAATTCGGATAAATTTGCTGCTGCTTCTTCAGGACTAATGGATGCAGTATTTTTTTGTCTTTGTGAGGAGTTTTTAATTTTTGTTTTTAATCTTTTTTTGTGATATTTATATCCTGTTCCAGCTGGAATTAATCTACCAACGATTACATTTTCTTTTAATCCGCGTAATTTATCTTTTTTTCCAGCTACAGCAGATTCTGTTAACACGCGTGTAGTTTCCTGAAATGATGCTGCGGAAATAAATGATTCAGTAGCTAAAGATGCTTTTGTAATACCAAGTAAATCACGAGAAAATCTTGCTATTTTTTTCTTTTTAGCTATAAGTTTTTTGTTTTCTAACATAATACTGGAATATTCTGTTTGTTCACCTGGTAAAAAATTAGAATCACCAGAATTTATTATGGTAGCTTTTCGTAACATTTGTCTAATTATAACTTCAATATGTTTATTATTTATTTTTACACCCTGTAAGCGATATACTTCTTGTACTTCATTTACTATATAGTTAGTAACAGCTTGTATACCTCTTAATCTTAAGATATCGTGTGGAGACTCCGGCCCATCAGAAATAGTGTCTCCTTTTTCGACTCTTTCTCCTTCAAAAACATTTAATTGTCTCCATTTTGGTATCATTTCTTCATAAATGTTATTTCCGTCTGGAGGAGTTATAACTAATCTTCTTTTTCCTTTTGTTTCTTTTCCAAAAGAAATAATTCCGTTAATTTCAGCTAAAATGGCTAATTCTTTAGGTTTTCTAGCTTCAAATAAATCCGCTACTCGTGGTAAACCTCCTGTAATATCTTTTGTTCCTGCTGATTCTTGAGGAACTCGAGCTAGTGTATCTCCTGAAGATATTTTCATTCCATTATCTAATTGCACAATTGATTTTCCAGGTAAAAAATATTGAGCCGGCATATCGGTACCGGGTATAAATATATCAGAACCTGTTTTATCAATAATTTTTAAAGAAGGTTTTAAATCTTTTCCTTGTATATTTCTTTCTGATGTATCGAGAATGACAATAGAAGACAAACCTGTCAATTCATCGGTTTGTTTTATAACACTTTGTCCGTCAATAATATCAATAAATTGAATATATCCGCTTACTTCAGTAATTACGGGAATGGTATGTGGATCCCATCGTGCAATTATTTCTCCGGATTTAACTTTCTCACCTTCTCCTTTTGTTAAAATTGATCCATATGGTATTTTATAACTTTCTTGTGTTTTTCCTGCTTTATCTATCATTTTTAATTCAACATTTCTAGAAATTATGACAATTTTTCCATCTGAGTTTATTACAGATTTTGCTCGATTTAAATGAATTAATCCGTTTTTACGAATTTGAATACTAGATTCAGAAGCTACTTTTGAAGCAGCTCCTCCGATATGAAATGTACGCATAGTTAATTGTGTTCCCGGTTCACCAATAGACTGAGCCGCAATAACACCTATTGCTTCTCCTTTACGAACTAATTTTCCTCTAGCTAAATCACGTCCGTAGCAGTATGAACATACTCCAAAATTTGTTTCACAATGTACGACTGATCTTACTTTAATTGTCTCTATGTGATTTTTTTCTAAAATATTACACCATGTTTCATTTAATAATGTATTTTGTGGTATTAAAATTTTTTTAGAGTCTATGTAATAAATGTCTTCTACAGTTATACGTCCTAAAACTCTTTCTCTAAGAGGTTCTTTAACATCCCCTCCTTCAATTAATGGACTCATTAAAATTCCTTCACGAGTTTTGCAATCAGTTTCTGTAACTACTAAATCTTGCGCTACATCTACCAGTCTTCTAGTTAAATAACCTGAGTTAGCAGTTTTTAAGGCAGTATCAGCTAATCCTTTTCTTGCTCCATGAGTAGAAATAAAATATTGTAGTACGTTTAATCCTTCTCTAAAATTTGCTGTTATTGGTGTTTCTATGATAGAACCATCAGGTTTTGCCATTAGTCCTCGCATTCCAGCTAATTGCCTAATTTGAGCAGCAGAACCTCTTGCCCCAGAATCAGCCATAATAAAAATATTGTTAAAGGATTTTTGTCTTGTTTCCGTTTGATCTTTATTATAAAAAATATCATGTGACAAATTTTTCATCATAGCTTTTGCAATATTTTCATTTGCATCAGCCCATATATCTATTATTTTATTATATCGTTCACTTGAAGTTACTAATCCCGTCTGAAATTGTTTATGTATTTCCGCAACTTCTTTTTCTGCTTCTAATAAAATATTTTTTTTGTTTTTTGGTATAATAATATCGTTAATTCCAACAGAAACACCAGATTTTGCTGCATATGAAAATCCAATGTACATAATTTGATCGGCTAAATTAACTGTTTCTTTTAAACCTAATACTCGATAACAAATATTCAAAATATTAGATATATCGGTTTTTTTTAATGTTTTATTTATTATCTTAAATGGTAATCCTGGAGGTATAATAGTCCAAAAAATAGCTCTACCTATAGTAGTTCTGATGATTTTTTTTTGTTCTATTAGATTGTTATCATTATTTTTAACGTACTCGGATATACGGATATTAACGATAGAATGTAAATCAACTGATCCTAAAGCATACATACGTTCAGCTTCTTTAGAAGAAGAGAGTAACATGCCAGATCCTTTTCCGTTGATTTTTTTTCGTGTCATATAATATATACCTAAAATTACATCTTGAGATGGAACAATAATAGGTTCCCCATTAGCTGGAGATAATATATTTTTAGTTGACATCATTAATAATCGCGCTTCTTTTTGAGCTGATTTTGTTAATGGAATATGAATAGCCATTTGATCTCCATCAAAATCAGCATTGTATGCAGCACACACTAACGGGTGTAATTGTATTGCTTTTCCTTCTATCAAAATAGGTTCAAACGCTTGTATACCTAATCGATGCAATGTAGGTGCTCGATTTAGTAAAATAGGATGTTTATGAATAATTTCTTCTAATATATCCCAAACAACTGGTTCTTCCTGTTCTACCATTTTTTTCGCAGACTTAATAGTCGTAGCGAGATTTCTTTGTTCTAATTTTCCATATATAAATGGTTTAAATAATTCTAAAGCCATTTTTTTAGGTATTCCGCATTGATTTAAATGTAAATATGGACCTACGGTAATTACCGAACGACCAGAATAATCTACTCTTTTTCCTAATAAGTTCTGTCTGAATCTACCTTGTTTTCCTTTGATCATATCAGCTAAAGATTTTAAAGGTCTTTTATTTGAACCTGTAATAGATCGACCGCGTCTTCCGTTATCTAATAGTGCGTCAATTGCTTCTTGTAGCATTCTTTTTTCATTTTTTATTATTATATCTGGAGCTGATAATTCTAATAATCTTTTTAATCTATTATTTCGATTAATAACTCGTCTATATAAATCATTTAAATCAGAAGTTGCAAATCTACCACCGTCTAGGGGAACTAAAGGTCTTAGATCTGGAGGTAAGATAGGTAATACAGTTAAAATCATCCATTCTGGTTTATTTTTAGAAATTAATAAAGACTCAATGAGCTTTATTCTTTTTGTGACTTTTTTTCTTTTTGTTTCGGAATTAGTTTTAAGTAGTTCTGTTTTTAATTTTAAACAAATATTTTTTAAATTCATTTTTTTTAAAATCTTTTGTATAGCTTCTGCACCCATTTTTGCCTCAAAATCATCCCCAAACTCGTCTATTGCTTGTATATACTGATCTTCGGATAGTACTTGATATTTTTCTAAATTAGTCATTCCAGAATTTATTACAATATATGATTCAAAATATAATACTCTTTCTATATCTCTCAAGGGTATATCTATTAATAGACCTATTCTAGAAGGTAATGATTTTAAAAACCATATATGTGCAATAGGAGCAGCTAGTTCAATATGTCCCATTCTTTCTCGACGAACTGTACTTTTTGTAACTTCAACACCGCATTTTTCACACACTACACCTCTGTGTTTTAAACGTTTATATTTTCCACATAAACACTCATAATCTTTTATAGGTCCAAAAATACGTGAACAAAATAATCCATCACGCTCCGGTTTAAAAGTTCGATAATTTATTGTTTCAGGTTTTTTGACTTCTCCAAAAGACCAGGATCGTATAATTTCTGGAGATGCTAATGAAATTTGAATGGAATCAAATTCTTCAATTTTATTTTTTTTTTTAAAGATTTTTAATATGTCTTTCATGGATTATTTCTTATAAAATATATAAATAGTTAGTAAAATAGGATGATAATAAAAATTTATATCTATGATTGAGTATTAAAAAAGAAATTTTTTACATTAATCATTGTTTAAGTCAATATTAATTCCTAAGGAACGTATTTCTTTTATGAGAACATTGAATGATTCCGGCATTCCTGGTTCCATTTTATATTTTCCGCTAACTATATTTTTATACATTTTAGTTCTTCCAGATACATCATCAGATTTTACTGTTAACATTTCCTGTAATGTATGTGATGCACCATATGCTTCTAAAGCCCATACTTCCATTTCTCCAAATCTTTGTCCACCAAATTGTGCTTTTCCACCTAAAGGTTGTTGTGTAATTAAGCTATATGAACCGGTTGATCTTGCATGCATTTTATCATCTACTAAATGATTTAGTTTTAACATATACATGTACCCTACAGTTACTTTTCGCTCAAATTTTTCTCCTGTACGTCCATCAAATAAAGTAATTTGTCCTGAGGTAGAAAAATTTCCCATTTTTAATAATTTTTTTATTTCTTTTTCTTTTGCTCCATCAAATACTGGAGTGGCCATTGGCATGCCATTACTTAAATTTTTTGCTAATTTTAATATTTCTTTATCTGAAAAGTCATGTAAATCAATTTTTTGATATGTATTATCTCCAAGATCATATGCTTTTTGTAAAAATTGACGAATTTTTGAAATTTTTTTGTTTTTTTGGATCATATTATTTATAATATCTCCAACTCCTTTTGCAGCTAGACCTAAGTGTGTTTCAAGAATTTGACCTAAATTCATACGTGATGGAACACCCAATGGATTTAAAACTATATCTATTGGTATACCGTCTTTATCGTAAGGCATATCTTCAACAGGATTAATTTTTGAAACAACTCCTTTATTGCCATGTCGTCCTGCCATTTTATCTCCGGGTTGTATTTTTCTTTTTACTGCTAGATAAATTTTTACAATTTTCAAAATTCCTGGTGATAATTCATCACCTTGTTTTATTTTCTTAGTTTTTTCGTTTATTTTTTTTGCGAAATCTTGTTTTAACTTTTGATACTGATTTTTTAATGTATTTATTTCTTTGTCTATGTGATTTGTGTATTGTATTTTTTTTTTAAAATAATCATCTAATGATGTGGTATTAAAATTATTTATAGATATATTTGAATTAATTAATATGTTTTTTATTCGAGTAATAATATTTATTTCAAAAATTTTTAATTCTTCATTAAAATCTTTTTTTGCTGTTTTTAAAAGCATCTCTTCTATTTCTAGTGTTCGTGGATCTTTTTTCGTTCCATCACGAGTAAATATTTGTACATCAATAACTGTTCCGTTAACTCCATTAGGTACTCGCAATGATGAATCTTTTACATCCGAAGCTTTTTCACCAAAAATAGCTCTTAATAATTTTTCTTCTGGTGTTAATTGAGTTTCCCCTTTTGGTGTAACTTTTCCTACTAGTACATCTCCACTTGATACATCCGCACCTACATAAATAATTCCTGAAGAATCTAGTTTTAGTAAAGCAGTTTCGCTTACATTTGGTATATCAGCAGTTATTTCTTCAATTCCTAGTTTAGTGTCACGACATATACAGGATAATTCTTGAATGTGAATAGATGTAAATCGATCTTCTTTTACTACTTTTTCAGAAATAAGAATAGAATCTTCAAAATTATATCCATTCCAAGGCATAAAAGCTACGCGCATATTTTGCCCAAGAGCTAATTCTCCTAAATCAGTAGATGGTCCGTCAGCAAGAACATCGCCTTTTTTTATGGTATCATTAATATTTACGCATGGTATTTGATTAATACAGGTATTTTGATTGGATCTAATGTATTTATTTAATTTGTATATATCTATTCCTGATTGATATGAAGTAATATCCGCGTGATCAACATTTATAATAATTTTTGAAGCATCTACATATTGTACTAAACCACTTCTTTTGGCAATTATAGTAACTCCTGAATCTACAGCTACTGATCTTTCCATACCAGTACCTACTAATGGTTTTTCTGACTTCATTACAGGGACAGCTTGTCTTTGCATATTTGCACCCATAAGTGCTCGATTAGCGTCATCATGTTCTAGAAAAGGTATTAATGATGCTCCGACAGAAACTATTTGCTGAGTAGAAACATCCATATATTGTACTTGTTTTTTATGGAATAAACCAAATTCTCCTTTATGACGACATGTTATAAAGTTTGTACAAAATTTACCTTTTTTATTGATTTTTGTGTTTGCCTGTGCAATAATGTAACTACCTTCTTCTATAGCAGATAGATACTTTATTTCACATGTGACTATTCCTTTTTTTATTATTCTATATGGTGTTTCTAGAAATCCATATTGATTAGTTCTAGCATATATAGATAAAGAGTTAATTAATCCTATATTTGGTCCTTCTGGTGTTTCTACTGGACATACTCTTCCGTAATGGGTAGGATGTACATCTCTTACTTCAAAACCAGCTCGTTCTCGTGTTAATCCTCCAACTCCTAAAGCAGAAATTCTACGTTTGTGTGTAATTTCAGCTAATGGATTATTTTGATCCATAAATTGAGATAATTGACTAGATCCAAAAAATTCTTTAATTGCAGAAGAAATAGGTTTAGCATTAATAATATCTTGTGGCATTAACATTTCTAAATCACTTGACGACAATCTTTCTCGTACTGCTCTTTCAACTCGAATTAGTCCTATTCTAAATTGATTTTCTACCATTTCTCCAACAGATCGAACACGACGATTTCCTAAATGATCAATATCATCAATTTCTCCTTTTCCATTACGTATTTTTATTAGTTTTTTCACTACATCTACTATATCTTTTTCGTCTAAGGTTCCTGATCCATATGATGTACTGCGACAAAGTGATTTATTAAATTTCATTCTACCTACCGGTGATAGATCATATTTTTCTTTAGAAAAAAATAAATTATTAAATAAATTTTCTGTAGCTTCTTTAGTTGGTGGTTCTCCAGGTCTCATCATTCTATATATTTCAATTAAAGCAGTATGTCTATCCTTAGTAGCGTCAATTTGTAGTGTATCTGAAATATATGATCCATGATCACGATCATTAGTAAATAAAACATATATTTTTTTATAATTAAATTTTTTTATTTTTTTAAAATCTTCTTTAGTTAATTTAGTATTTGCAGCAATAAAGGTTAATCCTGTATTCGGATCTATGTAGTTTTTGCTAACTATTTTTCCATAAATATATTCTTGAGGAACATGAAGAGAAGTAATATTGTTTTTTTTAAATTCTTGGATATGTTGATTAGTTACACGTGTACCTTTTTTAAAATATTTTTTTTTGTTTTTTATAACATCAAATGGTATTATTTGTCCTAATAATCTTTTTGGAACTAAATCTATAGTTATTTTGTTTTTTTTTATGCGAAAAATATCGTGCTTAAAAAATTTTTCAAGAATTTTTTCAGTACTAAAATTTAAAGCATGTAATATAACTGTGATTGGAATTTTTCTCCGGCGATCTATTCTTGCAAACAAATGGTCTTTAGGATCAAATTCAAAATCTAACCAAGATCCTCTATATGGTATAATTCTTGCATTATATAATACTTTTCCTGATGAATGCGATTTTCCTTTATCACTATCAAAAAAAACACCAGGACTTCTATGTAATTGAGAGACTACTACTCTTTCTGTTCCATTAACAATAAATGTTCCGTTTTTTGTCATTAACGGCAATTCACCCATATATACTTCTTGTTCTTTAATATATTTAACTATGGTATTTTTTGAATCTTTTTCATAAACAATCAATCTTAGTTTTACTCTTAATGGAACTGAGTATGTTGTACCTCTAACTTGCGATTCTTGCATGTCAAATATTTTTTTTCCTAGTTTATAAGATACATATTGTAATTCAGCGCATCCATTGTAACTTCGAATTGGAAAAATAGATTGAAAAGCAGATTCTAGTCCTTGATTTTCTTTTGATTTAGATTGAATAAATTTCTTAAATGAATTAATTTGAATAGATAAAAGATATGGAATTTCTAAAATTTTTTGTTGTTTACCAAAATTTTTTCGTATACGCTGTTTTTCAGTGTGAGAGTAAACCATTATCTTCCCAATGTATATGTTATTATAAAAATAAAAAATCTTTGTTATATTTAATGTATTTAAAATATAAATATTAATGAAAATTAAAAATTGATTTTAATTTTTATGATATTTTATACAAATAAATAATACTATGAATAGATTATATTTGTGTGAGGTAACGAACTGGTGACTTAATAATCACCAGTCACTGGTATATTGTGTTTATTTTAATAAATTTAAACATTAATTTTGTTTTAATTGATTTCTGCTGTAGCGCCAGATTCTATTAACATTTTACATATATTTTCTGCACTTTCTTTAGTTATATTTTCTTTGATAATTGTAGGAGCAGATTCTACTAAATCTTTAGATTCTTTTAATCCTAATCCTGTAGTACTACGTATTATTTTTATAATCGAAACTTTATTAGAGCCTATTGTTTGTAACTTAACATTAAAAGAAACTTTTTCTTCTTTAGTTGACTCAATAGGATTGTCGGCAGTATTTAAAGGAATATTAGATGATATGTTGAATTTTTTTTCTATCATGGAAATTAATTCCATAATTTCTTTTACTGGCATTTCAGAAATTTTATGTAAAATTTCTTCTTTATTAATTGACATTAGTGTTATTCCTAAAATAGTCAAAAATATGTGAAAAAAGTGTTGACTCTTATTTTGATTTACGTGTAATTTGGTGAAGTAATCGCAGAAATTTTCCTAATGATATCTCTTTTAATAATAATACAAATTTTGTAATAGCTTCTGCGTGTGTTGGCAGTAAAGCTAAATCATTTATTTCTTTTAAATTAAGTATTTTATTTTCATAAATTGCATTTTTTATTTTAAAATGAGGATTTTTTTTATTAAATTTTATGAATAATCGACTAGCACTACCTGGATGTTGTAAAGAAAAAGCTATTAAAGTTGGTCCGTTTAATGTATTTCTAAGTTTAGAAAAATTTGTTTTTATTAAAGATTTTTGTAGAAGCGTATTTTTTACTACATATATTTTTACATTTAACAATATAGATTTTTTTCGTAATTTGTTAATCTTATTTACTTCTATTTTAGATGGATTAGCTGTAATTATAGATAATGATTTTTTTGCAATATTATTGATTTTTTTGATTATTTCTCTTTTTTTATTTCTATGTAACGCCATTTGTTTATCCTATTTTATTATAATGTTTATAAATAATTATAAATAATTTATGTTATAAATGTAAGAATAGGAATATTTTATTTTTTATGATTATAGTTATACATTATAGTTAATCTTGAATGAGTTATTTTATATAACAATATTAGTAATTATTACATACAATCTTAGGTTTTATAGAGTTAAATAATTAATAGAAATACTTGGGCTCATAGTAGTAGATATACTGATTTTTTTGTATAAAACTCCTTTTAATTGATTAGGTTTAGATTGTTTAATATTATTGTATAATGTTAAAAAGTTTTCACACAAATGAATTTCAGAGAAATTTATTTTTCCGAAGTTGCTATGTATAACACCGCTTTTATCGTTTCGGTAATTTACCTTTCCCTTCCGCGCTTCTTGTATTGATTGTTTGATGTTATCTGTCACTGTTCCAAATTTTGGATTAGGCATAATACCTTTAGGTCCTAATATAGGTCCTAACTTTCCTACTATTTCCATAGTTTCTGGTGATGCAATTATTAAATCAAATATAATTTTTTGTTTTTGTATAATACTTGCTAGATCTTCCATACCTACAAAATCAGCACCAGATTCTTTTGCTATTTCTATGTTTTTTCCTGTAGTAAATACGCCTATTTTTATTTTTTTTCCAGTTCCGTGAGGGAGTAATATAGATCCACGAATATTTTGTTCAGATTTTTTAGGATTAATATTTAAATGAAATGCAGCATCAACACTTTCTATAAAATTAGCAGATTTCATTTTTTTTAATATTTTTATTGCGGACTGAATAGTATAAGTATTTTTTTGATTTCTTAGTTTTTGATTGAATTTTTTTTTTTTTGATATTTTTGTCATAATTATTCCTGTATTACTGTAATTCCCATTGATATAGCGGTTCCTTCAATAGTTTTTGCTATTTTATCAATATTTGACCCAGTCATATCTATCATTTTTTGTTTTGCAATTTCATATATTTGTTTTTTTGTAATTTTTCCTACAAATTCATGTTTAGGTGTTTTTGATCCATGTTTAATAGATAAACATTTTTTTAGTAAAACAGAAGTAGGTGGTGTTTTAATAATAAAAGTAAATGTTTTATCAGAATATACAGTAACAACTACAGGAGTAAGAATTCCCTTCTCTAGTTTAGAAGTTTGTAAATTAAAATTTTTACAAAACTCCATTATATTAACGCCTTTTTGTCCTAATGCAGGACCTACTGGAGGACTAGGATTTGCCATTCCGGATAATACTTGTAATTTTATATAAGATGTAATTTTTTTGTTCATTATTATATTCTTTATTAGACATGTGTATAATGTTTGTTAACTAGTTTCATAATCTTGTTTTATTTTTGTTTAATATTTTTCAACTTGTCTAAAATCTAATTCTACAGGAGTAGAACGTCCAAATATTGATACAGATACCGTTAATCTATTTTTTTCGTAATCTACAGTTTCAACAGTTCCGTTGAAATCTGAAAAAGGTCCATCATTAACACGAATATTTTCTCCTGGTTCAAATATTTTTTTTGGCCTAGGTTTATTACCGATTTTTTTTAATTTTTTAAAAATAATTTGGATTTCATGATTACTCATTGGAGTCGGTCTTTCAGATGTACTACCTACAAAACCTAGTACTTTCGGTAAACTTTTAATTAAATGCCAACTGTAATTATTCATAATCATTTCAATTAAAATATATCCTGGAAAAAATTTATAATCACTTTTCTTTCTTTTTCCTTTTCTTATTTCGATAACTTCTTCGGAAGGAACGATTATTTTTCCGAATATATTTTTCATTTTTTTTATTTTTTCATTACTCAGTATTGACTGTGCTACTCTATTTTCAAATCCTGAAAAAGCTTGTAAAACATACCATTTTTTTTTATCTACACACAATTTTTATAACCTCTATCTTAGTATCCAAGATATAGCATGAAGTATAATTCCATCTAATATCCATAAAAATATAGATGTTAACGTTATTAACAATAACACCATGCTAGTTGTTTTACATGTTTCTTTATAAGTAGGCCATATTATTTTTGATAATTCCATGTTTACATCTTTTGCAAAAATAATTGTTTTTTTTCCAATAAATGTACTTAAAAATATACTAAATAATAGTATGTGGTATATAACAAAAAATATAATTTTTATATTTTTAGAATACTGATGAATAAAAAAAATATAATTTAATATCATGCAAATAATAATTATTGTTATACATAGCCACTTGATTTTTTCTGTATATTTAGTGTATATGTTATATAATTTATGAATATGCATAATTATAGCGCTCGTGTAAGTATATTTATATAAATATATTGTATTAAATATAATTATCTATTTTATTATTAAAAATTTTATATTTAATAAAAACTAAATTTTTTCAATATATGAGTATTGATTTATTCATCATACAGACATATTGGATACTTAAACATAAGTAGGGCATGAAGGACGTATTTTTTGTGTTTGATTTGTGAAAAATTTTATAAAGAATGTGATAAATGTTTATTTTTGCTGATACCTAGATTTGAACTAGGGACCTCATCCATACCAAGGATGTGCTCTATCCAGCTAAGCTATATCAGCGTGATCTTTATTTATTGTATAGAAAATTTTTATCTATAATAGATGTTTTTATATAGCGGTCAGCGGGAATTGAACCCGCATCATCAGCTTGGAAGGCTGAGGTAATATCCTTTATACGATGCCCGCTTTTGGTGGGAGTAGGATTCGAACCTACGAAGTCAATGACGTCAGATTTACAGTCTGCTCCCTTTAACCGCTCGGGAACCCCACCTTTATTATGCCGGCTACCGGAATTGAACTGGTGACCTACTGATTACAAGTCAGTTGCTCTACCTGCTGAGCTAAGCCGGCTTGAAAACTAGTTCATCACGTAAACTAATAATTATTATTATAAATAAATTGATGTAACTCAATATTGATTTTAGTTTATATTAATGAAAATAACAAGTTTTATTAAAAAAATTTTTAAATTTAATTGTTTCCTAAAAAAATTTTTTTAATTATAACATATTTTTTATAAAAATATAATTATTTTAGATTATGATGATGTTTGCAAAATTAAGAAATTTTTCAGTTATTTTTATGATAATCAAATTATATTTCAGAAGATTTATTTATTTTAAATGAAAAAAATATATATATGTTAAATAAAAAAAATTTTTTATATTAAATATGTAAATATATTTCAAGTGTTTAAATAGTTTAATAAATGTTATAATTATTAATAGGAAGGATTTGATTTTTATTTTTTTATTTTTTAATCAATACAGAGTATTTTAAAATTTAAATAAAATATATTAGTTTTATTTTTATATATATGTTAGGAATATTTATCAATAGATATTATTAATAGAGTAAAATAACATCTATATTGTATTTGTATATAAATATAATATTTTGTATGGCATCATACATATATTTTTTAAAATTTCATTTTAATTAATTTTTTTTAAATATAAATTGTAGTTATATTTCTTTTTCTTACATAGTTTATAACTGTTATTACAGTTATTTGAAATAAGTGCATTATGTTTAGTTTCATACACCATATTTTTAGGTATTATTATAAATAACAACAGTTCTTTATTTTTTATAATAATATTGATTTTAAATAATTATAATTAGGGTATATATGATATATATAATTAAAGACAGTAATAAGCCATATAATTATGAATCATATCATTTAAAAAATAAAATCAAAGTTTCCTTTGAGGTTTTTCCACCACAAAATAGTAAATTAGAAAAAAAATTATTAAATTCAATATGCGTATTAAATCAAATTCGTCCAGATTTTTTTTCGGTTACAAATAGTATACATGCAAAAAATCGAGACAAAACATTTTTTGTTGTACAAAAAATTCGTGCTCTAACTAAAGTGAATGTATTTGCACATTTTACAACTATTGGTTTAAATCAATCAGAAATAAAGAATATTGCTTGTAAGTATTGGGATTGCGGCATTAAACATATTATTGCTCTTCGTGGTGATTTACCGGATCAATATTCTCGAAAAATAATATATGCTAATGATTTAATTAAATTACTGCTGTCAATACATGATTTTGAAATATTAGTAGCAGCATATCCTGAATTACATCCTGAATCTCGTAATATACAAGAAGATTTGATTAATTTAAAAAATAAAGCAGATTTAGGTGTAAAAAAAGCTATTACACAGTTCTTTTTCAGTGTAGAAAAATTTTTAAAATTTCGTGATAATTGTACTAATATTGGTTTACCAATTACTATAATTCCAGGAATATTACCAATTTTAAATATTAATCAATTGAAAAGATTTTCTTGTCTGAATAATGTTTATGTACCTAAATGGATTTTTAGTGCTTTTGATGAATATAAAAATGATTTAAAACAATGTATGGATTTAAGTATTAGAATTGCTGTCAATTTAATTATTAGTTTATATAAAGAAGGTATTACAAATTTTCATTTATATACATTAAATCAATCTACTTTAAGTTTTAAGATTTGTCATCAATTAGGTTTAATCTAGTTAATGAATAATTTTATTGTGTTAATTAATATGTAATATTTAATGTTTTGCTAAATAAATTTTATAAACTTTAATATTAAGTATTAAATATAAGGTTTGAATAATGGACGGTCCTTTAGTAGTCAAAATAGGTGGTATATTATTACATAGCAACAATGCCATTCAACGTTTATTTAAAGAATTAAATATATATAGTACATCAACTAATACCAATATAATATTAGTTAATGGCAGCAGAATGTATAGTAATTTTATTTTTTCTAAGTCTGATTTATATGCGCGGAATAATGATTTTTGTTTATTTAAACAATTAAATACTAAAAATTTATTATATTCTATTATACCAAATATAGTTAATGTACGCTTGTTAGCTTGGTCCAAAAAATATAATATTGCAGGATATAGTATGTTTTTGCCAGATTTTTTTAGTTATTTAAGAAATTTAAGTAACGAGTATTCAGTTATTAAAAAATTTTTAAATCAAAACAAAAAAGAAGTATTAAAATATATAAAAATTATCTCCTTTTTTTTAAGTCAGTGTTTTATTCCTTTTATTTGTTCTTCTGGATTAGATTTAGAAGGTAATTTTTTTAATATTAATTCTGATGTAGTCGCCATGATATTAACTATTATATTTAACGGTCGTTTAATTATATTAACTGATGTGCATGCTGTTTTAAATGGTAAAGGACAACGAATTCCTACTATTTTTTGTGAAGAAGTATATAGTTTATGTAATGCAGGTATAGTTACTGATGGTATGATTATTAAATTACAATCTGCTATGATAGTATCTAAATATTTAAAAAAATCAGTTGAGATAGCTAGTTGGCATAATCCACATGATTTACTGAATTTATTTGAAGGACGATCAATTGGGACTAGAATTATAGAATAATATAATAGGTTAATAACTATATGAAGAAAGATAATACTCAAAGAACAGTGGTTTTAGCTTATTCTGGGGGATTAGATACCTCTGCTATTATACCATGGATAAAAGATCACTATAACTTTAACGTAATTGCATTCGTTGCAGATATTGGTCAATCTCGTCAAGATTTGTATAATATTAAAGAAAAGGCTATTAGCTCCGGAGCATCTGACTGTTACATAGCCGACTTAAAAAATGAATTTGTAGAGCAATATGTATTTCCTATGTTAAAGATGGGCTCTATTTATGAAGGACAATATTTTTTAGGTACTGCTATTGCAAGACCTTTAATTGCTAAAGCTCAAGTAGATTTTGCTAATAAAATTAATGCAATTGGATTAAGTCATGGAGCTACTGGTAAAGGAAATGATCAAGTTCGTTTTGAATTAACGTATGCTGCACTTAATCCTGATTTAATTGTCATAGCTCCGTGGAGAGAATGGGAATTTAAATCTAGAGAAGATGTTTTAAAATATGTACTTGAAAAAAAAGTTATTACTAGTGTAACTAAAGAAAAGATTTATAGTCGTGATGAAAATATATTTCATGTGTCCACCGAAGGGGGAATTTTAGAAAATCCTTGGAATGCTCCTGATGATAGTTGTTGGGTATGGACTAAGAATCCTGGTGACGCACCTGATAAACCAGAAAGAGTTCATTTGTTGGTTGAGAAAGGTTATGTGAAACAAGTTAATTATAAATCTTTAAGTGCATACAAATGTTTAAAAAAACTTAATGATATAGGAAGTAAACATTCTATTGGACGAGTTGACATGATAGAAAATCGTCTAGTCGGAATAAAATCTAGAGGTTGCTATGAAACTCCTGGTGGTACAATCATATACTATGCTTTAAGAGGTTTGGAGCAATTAATATTAGATCGAGATAGTATGCATTGGAAAAATAAAATATCTTTAGATATGTCTTCTATAATATATGACGGAAAATGGTTTACTCCGGTTCGAGAATCGCTTCAACAATCTTCTGAAGTCTTATCAGATAATATTTCAGGTGAAGTAATAATAGAGTTATATAAAGGATCCGTAACAGTTTTACAAAGAAAATCACCAAATACATTATATTCTAAGGAATATGCTACTTTTAGTCAAGATGACGTTTATAGTCAATTAGATGCACAGGGTTTTATTCGTTTGTTTTCTTTATCGTCACGTATTCGAGCTTTAAACAGTAAAAAATAGTATATTATGTGTTAATGTTATATTTTGAATGAGGTAAATATATGTCTTTGTGGGGTGGAAGATTCACGGAAGCATCTAATGTAAAATTTAAAAAATTTAACAATTCTTTACACATTGATTATCGTTTAATACAGGACGATATAAAATCTTCTATAGCATGGTCAAAAATATTATTAGATGTTGAAGTATTAACCAATCAAGAACAACAATTAATAGAAAAAACACTATGTTGGATTTTAAACAAATATGCTAATAATACTGAGAAAATAGTAGAATCAGATGCAGAAGATATACATAGTTGGATAGAAAAATTATTGATCAATAAAATTGGTTCTATTGGAAAAAAATTGTATACAGGTAGAAGTCGTAATGATCAAATTGCTACAAATTTAAAATTATGGTGTAAAAGAAAATCAAAGATTATTTTAAAAAAAATTGTTAAGTTACAGAGTATTTTTTTAAATCAAGCATATTTACATCAAAATACTATCATTCCTGGTTACACACATTTGCAAAGAGCGCAACCAATCACATTTTCATACTGGTGTTTAGCATATATTGAAATGTTAGAAAGAGATCGACTACGAATTTTACATGTAATTCAGAATTTGAATCTTTCCCCTTTAGGTTGTGGAGCCATTGCTGGCACTTCCTGGGATATTAATAGAAAAAAATTAGCTTTGCTTATGGATTTTTCTAATTGTACAAAAAACGCTTTGGATAGTGTATCTGATCGAGATTTTATTATAGAGATTTTATCTGCAGCAGCGATTAGTATGATGCATTTGTCTCGTTTTTCAGAAGATTTAATATTCTATAATTCTGGTGAAGCTAATTTTATTGAATTATCTGATTCTATAACTTCTGGTTCTTCTTTAATGCCGCAAAAAAAGAATCCAGATGTTTTAGAGTTAATAAGGGGTAAGTGCAGCGGTGTATATGGTTCTTTGTTTTCTATTTTAGTTCTGTTAAAAGGATTACCATTATCTTATAATAAAGACTTTCAAGAAGATAAAAGATATCTATTTCAAGGAATAGATAGTTGGGTAACATGTTTAGATATGAGTTGTATTGTATTAAATAACTTAAAATTAAATAAATTACGTTCTAAACAGTTGGCACAAGAAGGATACAGTAATGCTACTGAATTAGCCGACTATCTTGTAGTCAAGGGGATCTCTTTTAGGGATGCTCATCATATTGTCGGAAAAATTGTTGTAGAAGCCATTCGTCAAAATAAATATTTAGAAGAATTAGATTTATTACTTTTTAAAAAATATTGCGTGACTATAGAACAAGATGTATATAAACATTTAACTTTAGAGTCGTGTTTAAAAAGAAAAAATGCAATTGGTGGAGTATCTCCAGAACAAATTAAACATTCATTAGATGCAGTAAAAAAACGCTTACTTCATCTTTCGTAAATTAAGAATGTTTTTTATAATACATGTTATGATAAAAATATTTTGTTAACATCACGCGATATTTTAAATATCGCGTGATGTTATTAAAAAATATATTAAATATATAAAAATTTTGAATATAATTTTTTTTATTTTAGTATAATTTTTATAAATATATATGATATATATGCATAATATATAAAATCTTTTACACCACTTAAGATTTATGATGATAAAGCAGGGTTTTTTGGTACTATTATTATGGTCTGTAATTACGTAAATATTATCTATATAAATAAAAAATATTATTTTAAGATTTTTATAAATAACTGAATATTGAGTATATATTGATTTTTAAAGTATCATTTTTAATTAAAAATAAATTTTATGTAAAATATAAAGATAATTGTTTCTATTTTCTTGAACATTTTCAAGGTTATTTATTTTATTATAAATAATATTTTTAATTTATTAAATAAAATTATTTAGTATATTCTAATAATGTTAGACGGTTTTTTTTGGATATGTTATTATAATTAATAATAATGAAACATTTTTTATAATTTTTTTTATTGGTATATATCCACCTAATAGATATAAACTACATAAAATCATTTATTGTGTATGTTGTTTGTAAATGTTATTTTATTAATATATCATCACTTTAATGAATGTAATTTCTTAGGATTAAGTATTGTTTAGATTGTATAATATATATAATTTGTGTATTTATTTTTTAAAAATATAATAGTATTTTAGTTTTTATGTACATACTGATATATTTTTAATTTTATTAAATTTTAATTTTTTTTATTGATTTTTATGTACAAATATGTGATTAAGAATTATCTAAGAAACTTTTTAATATTTCTGACCTACTAGGATGACGTAGTTTTCTAAGTGCTTTTGCTTCAATTTGACGAATTCTTTCACGAGTTACATCGAATTGTTTTCCAACTTCTTCTAATGTATGATCAGTATTCATGTCAATTCCAAATCTCATTCTTAATACTTTTGCTTCTCTCTCTGTTAACCCGGACAAAACATCATTGGTAATTGTTTTTAAGCTTTCCGATGTAGCTGATTCTAAAGGTAATTTTTGGTTAGTATCTTCGATAAAATCGCCTAAATGTGCATCATCATCTTCTCCTACAGGTGTTTCCATAGAAATAGGTTCTTTTGCAATTTTTAATACTTTTCTTATTTTTTCTTCCGGAATTAACATTTTTTCTGATAATTCTTCTGGCGTAGGCTCTCTTCCGGTTTCTTGTAGTATTTGTCTAGAAATTCTGTTTAATTTATTGATTGTTTCAATCATATGTACAGGAATACGAATAGTTCTTGCTTGATCAGCTATAGATCTGGTAATAGCTTGTCGTATCCACCACGTTGCGTAAGTAGAAAATTTATAACCTCGGCGATATTCAAATTTATCAACTGCTTTCATTAATCCAATGTTGCCTTCTTGAATGAGATCTAAAAATTGTAATCCTCTATTGGTATATTTTTTTGCAATAGAAATTACTAATCTTAGATTTGCCTCTACCATTTCTTTTTTTGCTCTTCTAGCCATTTCCTCCCCTAGGGAGATTTTTTTATTTATATCTTTTACTTGTTTAATAGTTAATCCTGTTTTTTTTTCTAGCTTTAGTAGTTTTTTTATACTATGATGTATTTTTTTTTGTGCTATATATAAATTATTAGACCATGGTTTTTTTTTTTGAATAGCTAAATTATACCATGAGTTACTAGTTTCTTGCCCTTTAAATAGTTGTATAAAATTTTTTTTAGGCATTTTACATTTTTTTGTGCATAATTTCATGACTTTTCTTTCATGTATTCGAACTTTTTTAATCATTTTCCTCATACTTCTGACTAAATAGTTAAATTGTTTTGGAACTAGTCTAAATTGTTTAAATATTTCAGATAATTCATGAATGGCAGTAATAGAATCTATATGATTTCTATTTTTTTTTTTTATAGTGTTATGGACAGTATGATATTGTTTTTTTAATTGCAAGAATTTTCTTTGTGCTAATTTAGGATCAATGTGGTTATAATCATCCACTGCTTCTTCTACTGATGTAGTTTTCTTTTTTTTTTCAGTTTTATGTTTGGATATATTAGTTAATGTAGTATCTCTAGTATTATATATGTTTTTTTTTATGCTTAAATCTATAAAACCTGTAATTAATTCGGATAATCTGATTTCTCCTGATTCTACTCGAGTGTATTGTTCTAGTAGATATAAAATTGCTTCAGGATATTCAGATATAGAGGATTGTACTTGATGAATTCCTTCTTCGATTCTTTTTGCGATATCTATTTCTCCTTTTCGGGTTAAGAGTTCTACAGAACCCATTTCTCGCATGTACATTCGTACAGGGTCAGTTGTTCTTCCAATTTCTGTTTCGACATTTGATAACACTTGAGCAGTTGCTTCTGCTGTTTCTTCATCAGTATCGGTAGGTTCTGTATTAATAATAATTTCTTCTATCTCGCGTGCTTCTTCCACTACATGAATTCCGAGATCTTTTATCATTTGGATGATATTTTTTATTTGATCAGAATCAGTAATTTCATTTGGAAGATGATCGTGTACTTCTGAATATGTTAAATATCCTTGTTCTTTTCCATGAGAAACTAACATTTTTAATTGTGATTTTGGTTTTTTCTTCATAGGACGACATCCGTTTATGTTGCTTGATTTGTTTAACAAGTAAATAATATGTATTTTTGAAGTATAAATTAATTGTGTTTTATAATATTTAATATACATTTTATCGTATATCAATAAATTACGATTTATCTTATAATATAAATTATTTAATATTTTTAAATATCAGATAATTTTTTTAATTAGATGGGTATGTATTGTATTTAATTTTTATTATTTTTTTATTTATATGCCACAATTTATTTTTTTCTATAAGATTTAAGCCGTATTTCCTTTCTAAAGCAATTAATTGATTATATTGATACTCTAAATGTTGTATTTTTAAATTACGTACTAATTCTTGTATTAGAGAGTGTATTTTATCTTTTTTAACCATGTATTCCCATGTGCTTAAGTATTTAAAAATCTTTTCTAATGGAGTATATCTATAAAATTCGAGCAAGTGTCCTGTTTTAAGTATTTTTTTTTTACAAATTAATTGTATTAATTCTATTAAAATTTTTTTTCCAATTATATTAAATTTTTTAATTTTTTCTATTTTTTTAATGGTTTGGGCTAATTTTGGATTTTGGAGGATCAGACTAATTAATAATCTCATGGTAGTAATTTTGAATGGTTTATATGTTTTTTGATTTTTTTTGTTGTATGGTATAGTAATCAGTTTTTTTAATTGATAAGTGTCTAGTATTCCGATTTTATTTCCTAATAATTTTCTTAAAAAAATTTTTACTGTTCGACTAGGTATTTTTTTAATTAAAGGAATAGTTATTTGACTCAATTTTATACAGTCGTTAATACAGCTTAAATTCATGTTACTAGAAATATTTTTAAATAAATATGAATATAATGTTTTAGAATTTTTAATTCTATTTTCAAATTTTTCTTTGCCATCTTTAATAATAAGACTGCCAGGATCCTCATTTTTTGGTAGTAACATAAAATTTATTGTATAGTTATCATATAAAAAATTTAATGATAAATTTAATGCAACCCAGCTAGCTTGTTTTCCAGCATGATCACCATCAAAACAAAAGATAATATTTTTGCTAATTTTAAATAACATTCTTAATTGATATTGTGTAATTGTTGTTCCTAGTAGAGCTATTGAATAATTAATATTAAATTGTGCTAAAGAAATAACATCTAAGTATCCTTCTACAACTAGTAATTTTTCGGGTTTAGGGTTATAACAAGTTAATTCATATATTCCATAAAGATTTTTTTTTTTTTGGAAGGTTATTGTTTCTGGTGAATTCAAATATTTTGGATGATTGTATTTAGCTAATACTCTAGCTCCGAAACCTTGGATACAACCGTATTTATTTTTTATTGGAAAGATAATTCTTTCTTTAAATCGATCACATAGTTTCTGTTTTTTATCTTGAATAGTTACACCACAATCCATTATAATAGATTTATTAGCGTATTTTTTTTGTATATAACGTGTAATTTGATAATTATGTGACGTAGCAAAACCTAAAGAAAATTTTTTTATTGTGGCTATATTAATTCCTCTTTTTATCAAATATTGGTACGCTTTGTTCGGTAAATTAAATAAATTTTTTATGTAAATTTTAGATATCTGAAGCAGTATAAGATGTATCTTATTTTTATAAGAATATTTTTTTATAAATTCACATTTATTTTGAAGAAATGAAATATTAATGCCGTTTAAAGTAGTTAATTCAATAATACTGTTTAAAAAATCTAATTTTTCATATTTCATTAAAAAATCTATTACGTTTCCGTGTGTTCCACATCCAAAACAATAAAAAAATTGTTTTTGTGGACTAACAACAAACGAAGGTGTTTTTTCATTGTGAAAAGGGCATAATGTTTTATAATTGTTTCCAGATTTTTTTAAAGTAATATATTTATTAATTAATTCTATTATATCAGTGCGTTCTATTAATTCATGAATAAATGTCTGAGGAATTTTTCCGTATATTTTTTTAATCATGGTATATATATTTTATTTGAATTGTGTGACCGTTATTATTTATAATAGACGGTCTGAATATTTTTAGAATATAAAAAAGTAATAATTTTCAGTACATTCTGATACGTTTAGCATTTTCTCGAGCTATTTTTTTAGCTAATCTTTTTATTGCTGATGATTTTGCTCTTTTTCTTTTTGTTGTGGGTTTTTCATAAAATTCTCTACGGCGTATTTCAGCTAATATACCAGCTTTTTCGCAGGATCGTTTGAATCTTCTTAAAGCAACATCAAAGGGTTCGTTGTCTCGTATTTTAATAATTGGCATGATAGTTTCCATAATATTTATTTAATTAATTTATCATAAATATGATAGTAATAGTATTTGTTGGACATAGTTTTGTATAAATTTTTATCGGATATTATAGTCTAATATCTAGATAATATTCTTTATATGTATGATATAAAATTATATCATACATATGATACACGATTAGATAGATAATATATATTTAATAAATTTTGGTAGAATTAATTACATTAATGGATAAATTATGTGGATATTAGGAATTGAAACATCTTGTGATGACACTTCTGTAGCTATATATGATCAAAAATTAGGTTTGATATTTCATTCTACTTTACATCAAAACAATGTACATGAAAAATTTAATGGTATTGTTCCCGAATTAGCTGCACGAGCTCATTTAGATAAGTTATCATTTTTAATTGAGAAAGTTTGTGAAAAATATTTATTTGATGATAAATTTAATATTAAAAAAAATGTTTTTTGTGCAATTGCATATACAGTAGGACCGGGTTTAGTAGGTTCACTTTTAGTGGGAGCTACAATTGCACGCACTTTATCTTTGGCTTTAAATATTCCGTGTATTGCTGTTAATCATTTAGAAGGACATTTATTTTCAGCAATGTTAACCAACACAAGCTGTTCTTTTCCTTTTATAGCTTTATTGGTATCTGGAGCGAATACACAAATAATTAAAGTTGATAATTTAGGTCAATATACTGTATTAGGTAAAACATTAGACGATGCTGTTGGTCATGTTTTTGATTATATAGCAAGGTTATTAGGTTTAGGATATGGAGGAGGAAAAAAAATATCTTATTTAGCAACGCGCGGTCAAACTGGAAAATATTTTTTTCCTCGTCCTATGGTAAAACAGTCTAATTTAAATTTTAGTTTTTCTGGATTAAAAACACATGTTAAAAATGTTATTTTAAAATGTTCTAATTTATCATATGAAAAGTATAACATAGCTGCTTCTTTTGAAGAAGCTGTGGTAGATACATTAATAATAAAATGTAATATTGCTATCCAACAAAATAATTTGAAAAATTTTTTAGTGTGTGGTGGTTTTAGCGCTAATAACTTGTTAAGAAAAAAGTTGAAAATTTTATTAAAAAAAAATAATATGAAAGTTTTCTTTTCTAAAGAAATTTTTTGTACTGATAATGCTGCTATGATTGCATATGTAGGTTTTTTAAGATATAACTTAAATTTAATTTCTTGTGATAACTCTATAGAAGTATACCCTACGTTATCGATTAATGATAGCGTTTAATTAATTTTTCTTTACCTACACTTTTTTTAATTGATTTTTAAAAAATAAAATATAGAAAAAGTAAGATAGTTGTTTATTCTATTTTAAAATAGATATTTATTTATATAAATATATGTTAATTTATTTTATAAAATCATAAATTTTAAATTTTTATGATTTTATTATCAATATATTTTAATGTATTTATATTATTTTTATGGGCGGTATTTTGAAAATTTATTTAGTTGGTGGAGCTATTCGAGATCGTTTATTAGGTTTTCCTGTACACGATCGGGATTGGGTAGTTGTAGGAAGTACGTCTCAGAAAATGTTAAAAAAAAGATATTTACAAGTAGGAAAAGATTTTCCAGTTTTTATACATCCGAAAACACGTGAAGAATATGCTTTAGCTAGAACAGAAAAAAAAAGTGGTGTTGGATATTCTGGATTTTTGTTTGATTTTTCTTCAAAAATTACTCTACAAGAAGATTTAGTTAGGCGTGATTTAACTATAAATGCAATTGCTCAAGATAAAAAGGGCAATATTATTGACTTATTTAACGGTCAAAAGGATATTAAAAAAAGAATTTTACGGCACGTCTCTTCTTCTTTTGTTGAAGATCCTGTAAGAGTATTACGTGTAGCTAGATTTGCTGCAACATTATCACATTTAGGTTTTTATATTGCATCAGAAACTTTGATATTAATGAAATTAATTTGTCAAAAAAAAGAATTATTATATTTAACTCCTGAACGAATTTGGAAGGAAACGTATAAAGGATTATGTACACGTAATCCTCACGTTTATTTTAAAATTTTACATCATTGTAATGCTTTGTTTTATTTATTTCCCGAAATTAATTTTTTTTATAGAAAAACTAGCTTTTTTGATTTTCATTGTAACTGCGTTAACATTTTACAATTAAGTTTAATGGAATTATCTAGAATTTCTAAATGTACTACTGATGTTGATATTAGACTTTCTTATTTTTTACAATTTATAAGTTATATTTATTCTATTTCAGAAACAGATATTAAACATTATTTTTTTTATAAAAAGCCTGTTTTTTTAATAAAAAGTTTGTGTATGCGATTAAAAGTTCCTAAGGAAACACAAAAAATTTTAATTATTGTATGTGGTTTTCATAAATTTTTACAAACTATTAAAATTCAAAATTCTACATTAATTGTTGATTTTTTTGATATTATTGATGTATGGAGAAAACCGGATAGATTAAAAAAACTAATGTATTTAGATTTTTATGATGGTACTACTTATAACATTAAAAATAATTCTTTTGTTTTAGGAAAATTGTTAATATCTATGTTTTCGGCAATTAAAGATATTTCGGTTCAAGATTGCATAGACACAAAATTATTTAAAGGAATTGCTATTAGACATGAATTATATCGTTTACGAGTAGATAGTTTAAATAAATGGAGAAAAAAACAATAAAAATTTTAAAATATGTTTATGATTTTATTAATACTCAAGAATAAATACTATTTTTCTATTATAAAATATATTTAATGTTTTTATAAATTTTCTAAATAAATATTACATTAATTAATTTTATTAAAAATATATTTTATATATTTACTATACATAATAGTTTATATATAAAATTTTTATTTTATATAGAAGCTAGTACTGTTATTCCTGCTTGTGTTTTATGTAATTTTTTTTTTAAATTGTTAATTTTCTGTTTGCATATAATGTTAACGGTTGTTTGGAGATATATAGATTGATCATGTAGACTAGTACTTTTTATTAAAAATAAAATTTTTCCTGCATAAATGTTTATAGACTCTGTATTAATTGGAATATAGATATATTTTTGATTGTTTTTTTTAAATAGTTTATTCTTTATTACAATTTGTGCTCCGTATTCAGATTGAATTATAAATTTTATTTTTTTAGGATGATAATTTTTTATTTGTCCGTTACATGGAGATACAATTATTTTTTTGTTAGAATGAATTATTATTCTTGTTTGGTTCATGATAGGATTTTTTATATCAAAAATATTTTGAATAATTCCAGTGATTGGTGATAAAATATATCTTTTTTTTTTATTCATATATTATTTTTTATTAATTTTTAATTATTATTTTAATGTATAATTATTGTTGATTTTTTTCAATGACAGTGATTTTATTTATTTTAATTTAATCGGTTATTTTAATTTTTTTTCTGTGTGTATTTATATATATTTTAATAAAAAAATTTATTATATAGAGAATTTTATGTAAGTAATTATAATTTTTTATAATAATTTCTAATATAATTAGATATTATTAATTTTTTTTAAGAGTTTTTTAAAAAAATAGAACGTGTAATCAAATATTTTTTGATATTAATAATATTTTTTAATTATGTTGATGTGTACAAAGATTAAATTATAACAATATTTTTATAATTATACCATTTTAAAACAATAAATTTACTTTTATATATTTTACAAAATAAGTATTTTATATATTATGATTTATTGTAATTTTATAGTTATTTATATGGGTGTATACGATGAAATCAATATATGATAAAATTATAAATTTGCGATTACAGTTAAAATATCATAATTACATGTACTATACTCTAGACGCTTCAGTAATATCAGATTATATGTATGATAAGTTACGTGATCAGTTAATTAAATTAGAGAAAAAATATGAAAAAAATGATTTGCTAAAAATAGAACATCCTGTATTAAAACAGATAGGAAGTAAAAAACTGCATATTTTTTCTGAATGTATACATAAAACTCCTATGTTATCCCTGCAAAGTACTAACGAAATATCCGAAATTATACGTTTTGATGAAAAAATAAAAAAACATTTTAACTCTGTTAATAATATAAAATATTATTGTGACCTTAAAATAGATGGTTTAGCTGTTAATTTATTATATAAGAATGGTATATTAATTTCCGCGGCTACACGAGGAGACGGTTGGATTGGAGAAAATATTAAAGATAATGCTTGTACTATTACTTCTATACCAAAAATAATAGTAGGAAATAATGTTCCTGAAACTCTAGAAATACGTGGAGAAGTATTTATTAAAAAATCTGATTTTTTAATTTTAAATCAATTTTCTATGTTGAATAAAACAAAAGTATTTTCTAATCCACGTAATGCTGCTGCTGGTTCGTTACGTCAATTAGATCCTCATATTGCTAAAAAAAGGAAACTGATGTTTTTTGTGTATGGATATGGTGTTTTTACATCAAATGAAAGAATTAATAGTCATTATGATCGATTGATGCAACTTCAAAAATGGGGATTCCCTATACATAAAAATTATTTATTATGTAATACTAGCGTAGATATTATCAATTTTTATAATCAAATATGTATTGAAAGATCAAAATTAGATTTTGAGATAGATGGTATAGTTATAAAAGTAGATTCTATTGTTTTGCAAAAAAAATTAGGCTATACAGAAAAATATCCTAGATGGGCTATTGCTTTAAAATTTTTTTCTCAAGATGTAGAAACGAAAATTACAAATGTGACATTTCAAATTGGTAGAACAGGAATGATTACTCCTGTAGCCCATTTTTTACCAGTAAATATTTCTGGGGTAACAGTATGTAAAGCATCTGTATATAATTTTAGAATACTAAAAAAGTTAAAGATTTATATTCATGATTATGTAAAAGTTTATCGTGCAGGAGATGTCATTCCTAAAATTAGGACCGTTTTAATTAAAAAAAGAGATAAATTTGCTAAAAAAATTATTTTTCCAAAATATTGTATGTCATGTGGTTCAAAATTATTACATTCTTTTAATTTTACTAGATATTATTGTCCTTCTAATTTTTTATGCCCGGCACAAAAATTACAGAGGTTAATATATTTTTCTTCAAAATCTGGCATATATATCAAAGGTTTAGGTCAAAAAAACATTATTAAATTAATAAATTATGGATATTTACGTACTCCTGTTGATTTTTTTACTTTAACTTATGATAAACTACAAATGGTACCAGGTATAGGAAAAAAGTTATCAACTAAAATTATTAATAATATTAATTTTTCTAAAAATGTTCGTTTGGAAAAGTTTATTTGTGCTTTAGGTATTCTAGATGTTGGTATTTCCGTTGCAAAAATTTTATCTAAATACTATAAATCAGCTATCAAATTTATTAATACTAATTTTAAAACAGTATCAAATATCAAAGGTATTGGTATAAATATATCTAAATCAATTATTACATTTTTGAAAAATAAAAATAATTTATTTATTACATCAAAATTGATAGATCAATTAAATATTTTTTTTGTTTCTAATTGATATTTAAATGTATTTTTTCTGGTTATTTAGCGGATAATATGGGTCGTGCAGGATTTGAACCTGCGACCAATTGATTAAAAGTCAACTGCTCTACCAACTGAGCTAACGACCCATTTATGGGTGATGACGGTTTCGAACCGCCGACCTTCTCCGTGTAAAGGAGAAGCTCTACCAACTGAGCTAATCACCCTTATATATAACTATATTGTAGAACAGATATATTATGAGTCAATATATATTTTATATATATTTGTTTATTTGATTAAAAAATATACAATATTATAAATATATATTATATTTGTAAATATTTTTGACTATTTTAATTAATAATTTGAGTATTTTATGAAAATTAAAACCAGATTTTCTCCTAGCCCTACAGGATTTTTACATATAGGTGGCGTGCGAACAGCTTTATATGCATGGCTTTTTGCTCGCAAACATAAAGGTTCGTTTGTTTTACGAATTGAGGATACTGATTTAAAAAGAATAAGTAGTAATTTTGTTTCAGATGTTTTAAATAGTTTAACATATTTAGGATTGTTGTGGGATGAAGGACCTATTTATCAAAGTCATCGCTTAAAAATATATCAAGATATAATATCATTTATGTTAAAAAAAGGTCTTGCATACAAATGTTATTGTTCACAAGAAAGATTAGATACGTTAAGAAAAATTCAAATTTTGAATAAACAAAAACCAAAGTATGATCAAAAATGTTTAAATAATAATTATATTTTTAAAAAATCTAATATTCCTTTTGTGGTACGTTTTAAAAATCCTTCTGAAGGGATGGTGAAATTTACTGATATGATTAGAGGTGATATATCTATATCTAACTATGAATTAGATGATTTGATTATTCAGCGATCTAATGGTATGCCAACATATAATTTTTGCGTTGTAATTGATGACTGGAAAATGAATATAACTCATGTAATTCGAGGTGAAGATCATATTAACAATACTCCAAGACAAATTAATTTATTGAATGCATTAAATGCTCCTGTTCCAATATATGCGCATGCATCAATGATTTTAGACTCTAATGGAGCTAAATTATCAAAGAGAAATACTTCAATGAGTATTTCTAGTTATATTAATGCAGGATTTATTCCTGAAGCAATTTTAAATTATGTATTGCGTTTAGGTTGGTCTTATAAAAATCAAGAAATTTTTTCTATTGAAGATATGAAAAATTATTTCAATTTGCAAAACATAAGTCGTTCACCAAGTATTGTAAACGATAAAAAACTTTTATGGTTGAATCATTATTATTTAAGTAAATTACCAACTGAGACTATATACAATTATTTAGTTTCTTACATGAGTAATAAAAAAATTTTTTTGGATAATAAAATTGATATTCGTGGTTTATTAAAAGAATTTTTAAAACATCACAATACTTTAAAAGAATTTATATCCTCGTATGTTTACTTGTACAAAGATATCAATTTATTAGACGTTAATAATATTAAAATATACTGTAATATTACTAATGTCAAAATATTAAAATTTTTACATAAAAAATTTTTTTTGTTAACCTCTTGGAATAAATCAAATATTTTATTTTTAATTAAAAGATCTGTATTAAAGTTTAATATATGTTTTAAAGATGTAGCGACTTTAATTAGAATTGGTATTTCTGGACGAGAGCATACACCTAATATTTCTACCATAGTTTTTTATTTAGGAAAAAATACATTTTTATTACGAATACATAATTTTATTAAGTATATACAATTAAAGATATATAATTAAATATATATAATCATATATATTGAGTATGATTTTTAACACTACTAGATATTATAAGTATAATTAAATTAAATAAAGTAAATACATATTATTTATTTATATATAACACAATAGTAATATTGTACTATATATGTTTAGTTGTACTAAACATATATTATGTACATATAATAACATGTAATTATATTACGTGATATTAATTGAATTAATAAAAAAATTTTTGTTATATTTTGAATAAAAATAGCTATTTTTACAGTTTAAATTTGCATATTCATTATTTCTTCGTATAAATTAATTAATTTGTTTTGTATTTTTAATAACATATTTATCTTATATTCTTTATTGTTTTTTTTTGTTTTTGTGTTTTTTAAGTTAAATTCTTTTGTGTTATTTTTTATTTTTTTAGTATTTAATAATTCAGGTGATGTATTTTTTGATATTTTCAAAAAATTTTTATTTTTTATATTTTTTGGGTTTGATACAGAAGATATTGTTTGGATTGATTGCGGCTGTATTGAATTTATTTTCATAAAATCTGTCCTGTTTTTGTATATTATTTTTATAATATAATTTTTATTTTAACATATAAATATAGTATATTATTACATATTTAAACATTTTTTAATTTATTATATATGTTTATTGTTATGGTTTTTAGTTCGTACATTTTTGTATTTATATGATAATTATTTTTCAGGAAAAAAGTATGGATTTTATAAATATGTTGTATTCAAAAATACAAAAAAAATGGAAGTATTTTTTGTTTTTTATTTCACATAAATTAAAATTTATTATTGCTAGTTTTTTAGTAGTAATTTTTTTTCTATGTGCAGTTTTTTTTTGGATGAATAAAGTTAATTATGTAGTATTGTACAATAATTTGTCTGATATTGATGGAAAATGGGTGATATCTAAATTAAAAGATATGCATGTTTCATATCAATTCCATCGTTCTTCTAAAAAATTATTAGTTCCTGAAGATAAAGTTGATGAATTACGTTTTTCTTTAATGAATAAAAAAAATGTAATAAAAAAAAATGATGGTTTTAAGTTACTTGATAAGGAAAAATTTGGTATTAGTCAATTTCATGAACATGTTAATTATCATCGAGGATTAGAAGGAGAATTATCACAAACATTAGAGTGTATATTTCCAATTCAACATGCTCGAGTACATTTAGTATGTAAAAAAGACACTGATTTTTTTAGAGATGATCAGGTACCATCAGCTTCGGTAGTTGTTACTGTTTTTCCGGATACACAATTAACTGAAGAACAAATAGATGCTATTGCTTTACTAATATCAGGAAGTGTACCGAATTTATCTGCTGATAATATTATTGTAGTCAATCAATTTGGAAATATTTTAAATAAATGTACTTTAAATTATTCTAGATTTTTTAATAATAATAAATATAAAAAAATTAATATTTTAGAACAATATTATTGTGATCATATAAATAATTTATTAGCGTCTATGTATGGATCAAAAAATTTTATTGTACATGTGTGTGCTAAAATAAAAAAAAATAATACTATTATCAATAAAGTTAAAATAAAAAAAAATAATACTAAAGATCAATCTAAAAAATTATTAGATAATATATCAGATGTTTTTTTAAATAATAAAAAGAATACTATCTCTAGTAGTATTATACATAAGTTATTTTTAATGAAAAAAATAAGTACATTTATTACTAAAAAAATTTTAATGAATAATGTAAGTCAAATTAATTCAACTGTTAAAAAAAAAATCATCAATATGAATAATTATATTTTGTCTAATAATATGAATTCAGTTCATAATGTTAATGAGAAATTAATAAATTCTAATACGACAAATGATTGTGCTGATTATTTTTTTCCTGATTTCAGTAAATTAGATATTCAACATTTAAATATTACAATATTGATAAATTATAAAAAAAATGATGCAGGAATATATATTCCTTTTTCTTTTCAAGAATTACAAGATTTAGAAAAATTAATTAAATCAGTAATAGATTTTTCTGATCACCGAGGTGATTGCATTAATATAATTAATTATAAATTTTTTTCTTCGCATATTATTTCAAATCATGATATTTTTTCTATATATAATTATTTAAATGTAAATTATCTATTATTTTTTTGCATCAGTTTTTTTTTTGTTTTTTTATTTATTTATATATTATATAAAAATATTATAATAGATAATAAGAAAAAAAATTCCCTAACAACAGTTAGTAATATCAGTAAAAATTCAAAAAATTATCATCGTGTAAGTACCGATAAATTAAATTATAAAAAAAACGATTGTATTGATAAAGATCATTGTTTCATTAAGCATGATTTTTTAGATAAACATCCAAAAATTATTGAACAAGTGATACGTTATTGGATAAATAAAAAATGATATGTTTGAATGGTATACAGAAAAGTGCTTTATTGTTAATATCTATGGATACAAAAACTTCGGCGGCGGTTTTAAAAAATTTTACTAATTCAGAAATTAGTAGTTTTATTGATGCAATTTTAGCTCTGGATGCTAATATTTTAAAATATACCGATACAGTACTTTACGAATTTTATGACTTATTAAAAAAAAATAAAATTGTCAATTTTGATATTAAAAATCATATATCACAAATTATAGAGCATACACTAGGTTTAGATTTATCTCGTAAGTTATTTAAAAAAAGTTTAATAAAAAACGATTTTATTTATAATATCGCTATGTTAGAAAAATTAGGAGCAAAAAATATTTTTTTGTTAATTAAAAACGAGAATTTAAATATTGTAACAGCATTGTTAGTGCATATTAACACAACATTAACAACTGATATTTTATCTTTTTTTAACACACAAAATAGATTAAATATTTTAAACAATATGGTAAATTTTACTGGTTTACATTCTTCTGGTTTTTTAGAATTAAATAAAATTATTCGTATGTTTTTATATACACAAAAATCTTCTTTAGTAGAAAAAGAAAGAATTAATAAAATTGTATATATATTGTCTTATTTTGTGCAAGATAATATTGTTCAGTTTATTAATAAAATTAATACTCGACATAAAAATATTTTAAATAAACTGATAAGCCAATATTTTAATTTTAACGATATAATATATATTGAAGATAATAGTATAAAATATATTATAGATAATACAAACATAGATCATTTATGTGTTTTCTTGTGTCATATTGATGAATCTGTTCAAAATAAGTTTCTTTATAACATGTCACGTGAGAAATATCAGTATTTCAAAAAAACAATGTTATTAAATAAATCAATTGCTTATAATATTATTTTTTTTAAAAAAAAATTATTACTTAAAAATATTAAGAGATTTATACGGAATAATAAGATTATCATAAAATCAGAGCAGGCATAGTATATGAAAGTTTTTACTAACAATAATTTATGGAAAAAATGGTGTTTTAAAAAATCTAAAAAAATATTTCATGTAATGGGTACTCAAAATATTGAAAAAAATAAAACTTTAGAGCGGTCTGATTTTATTAAGAATAAAAATTATTCTTCATATTCTGATATATATCAGAAAGGATATAAAAAAGGTTTATTAGACGGGTACCAAAAAGGATATTGTGTTGGTTGGATGCAAGGATTTAATTATTCTTGTGATTTTTTTTTAAAAAATATCGAACAGTGTATTCAAGTACAGCTTTCTAATATTCTTAGACAGTTTAAAACTGCTATTGAGAATTTTAATTGTAATTTTTCGAAACGTTTAATTAATATTGTGTTACGTATCTCAAAAATTTTTTTGGATGATGTATTATCAGTTAATAAGCAGTATTTGATTAAAAGAATAAAAAAGATTATTAAGCAATCAAAATATATATTTCAGAAATTACAATTACATGTTCATCCTGACCATTATCGCACTATAATAAATAAATTTGGATTTTTAATGAATAAATATAAATGGACTGTAATTAGTGATAAAAAAATAGATATTTATAGTTATCGTATTATTACTTCTAAAGAAGAGATAGATGCTTCTTTGTCATCTTTTTGGCTTAGAATTAATGATGCAGCTAATTCATTAGATTAAAGATATATAAATGGTGTATTAAATATGTGGTTTCATCGAATTAACAATTTTGAAAAAAAAATATCACTTATTACTCGTGATATTTCATATGGTCGAGTATTAAGTGTTAATAACTTAATAATTGAAGCAACAGGAATATATTTACCTGTGGGATATTTTTGTTTTGTAGAACGCATGTATCGTGAAAAATTGTCTAAAGTAGTGTGTAAAATTATCGGTTTTAAAGAAAAAATTATTTTTTTGATACCTATTACAAGTTTAGACGGTATTTTTCCCGGATCTAAGGTTTTTTCAGGATATCATACCAATCATAATATTTCTACATATATTAAATTTCCGTTTGGAAGGCAGTTATTAGGTCGTATATTAGATAGTTTTGGTCGTCCTTTAGATGATCTTGGAAAGATTAAATCAAAAAAAAAATCTTTTAGTTTTTTTAAATCATTTATTAATCCTTTAAAAAGAATTCCTATTACTAAAGTTTTAGATACAGGTGTAAGAGCGATTAACAGTTTATTAACAGTTGGTCGAGGTCAGAGAATGGGTATATTTTCTCAGCCTGGTTTAGGTAAGAGTATGTTGCTTGGGATGATGTCTAGATATACTGATGCAGATGTAATTGTAGTTTCTTTAGTAGGTGAACGAGGTAGAGAAGTTAAGGAATTTATTTATAATGTTCTAGGTGTTAATAGTTTAAAAAAATCTGTTATAATTGTTTCTCCTGCAGATGTTTCTCCTATATTTAAAATTCAGTCAGTTCAATATGCAACATCAATTGCAGAATATTTTTGTAAAAAAAATAATCATGTATTATTAATAGTTGATTCATTAACACGATATGCTATGGCATATCGAGAAATATCAAATGCAATGTATGAAGTTCCTGTTTTGAAAGGATATCCTGCTTCTATTTTTTCCAATATTCCTTATTTAATTGAACGCACAGGTAACGTAAATAGTAATGGTTTCGGTTCTGTTACTTCTTTTTATACGATTTTAACTGAAGGAGATGAATATAATGATCCTATTTTAGACATAGCAAAATCTGTACTAGATGGACATATAGTATTATCACAGATTTTATCAGAAGAAGGACATTATCCAGCAATTGATATTGAAAAGTCTATTAGTAGATCTATGCATTCAATTGTAAACAACGATCATTATAAAAAATCCATATATTTAAAAAAATTAATTTCATGTCATCGTCATCATAGTGATTTGATTAATTTGGGTGTTTATGTGTCCGGTAATAATAAATTGTTAGATGAAGCAATAAGTGTATGGCCGATTTTGAAAAAATTTTTACAACAAAATTTTTTAGAATGTTGTACTTATACTCAATCAATTATTGAATTATCAAAATTATTAAAAAACTTTAATATATAAAATGGTGATATATATGATTTATAATATTTCTCATATCTGTGTTTTAAAAAAAAAATAAAAATAGATATTAAAAAAAACACTCATTATGTAAATTTTTGTAGACAAAAAATAAAAAAAATACAACAATATTTATTACAACTACATAAATATTATAATCAATATAATGTATATTTATATGAAAAATTTTTTCTTGGAAGTTCGCAATATATAATTAAGGTATATATACAGTTTTTATTAATGTTGAAAAGATTTATTTTTCAGCAACATATTTTTTTAAACTATTTTGAAAATCAAGTTAAAAATAGATTACTAATACATCACAAATTATATTTAAAATTAGAAATTTGGAAGAAATTAGAATTACGTATTAAGAATCGTATTGTACAAAAAAAAATATTAACAAATCAGCGTGAAGATAGTTTAATATGTTCAAATATTTATAATTTTTTACATCGAATATGAATAAAATTATTGATTTTTAGTTCTTTCAAATATAAATTATGATATTATATATAAAATAATTTTTTTTATTAGGAATAGTTATTTCATATTTTATAAACAAAAAAGTTATATATTATGTCTAGACAATCTAAATTTTTATATAAAAAATCTAAAATGCATGTATTACGCCGTAAACATTTTATTAATTTTATTTTAAAAAAACAAAAATTATTTTTTAAAGAATTATTTTTTGATTTTTGTTGTTTATTGGAAAAAAAATTTAATAAATGGTTTTGTCGTGATGTAAACATAGATTTTTATACTAGTAGTGTAGAATATAATCATATATGTTTACATAAGATGTATTTAAGCTTTATTGGTAAAAATTTTTTTTTAAACGTTAATTCTAATGAATGTTTAATATTAATTTCGCGAGTTTTTACTTCTATGTTTATAGGAAATATATGTGGAAATTATAATGTGTGTGTAGATATAAAATCTAGTAATTTAAAATTAACTAAAAACGAAATGAATATTCTAGATATATTATTAGAAAAAATTTTTTTTATTTGTAATACAACTTTTTTAAAGAAAATTTCTTCTTCTATCATTAACACAGGTAAATATATTACAGAGGATTATTTATTATCAAGTAATTTTGTATCTAGTTCTTATGTATGTTTTACTTTTCTGATTTATATTGATAATCATCAGAATAGATTAAAAATATATTTTCCTAAATATATTGTAGGAGATTTACAAAAATAAATTTTTTTAATTTATATGCTTTTTAAGCATATTTATTTTTGATTAAATTTATTTTAAATGTAGATTTTTTAAATATTTGTGACAAATTATTTAATAAAATTTTATAAAATTTTTTTTAAGGATATCATAATGCCAGATAGTTTTGAAAAGTTGAAAAATAATGAAATAAAACAAAAAATAAATTTTTTTAATACTAAAGATAAGATATCTATAACTGATACCAAAGATATTAATTGCAAAAATTTTAATCTTACAGACAATAAAAAAAAAATAATTGATGATACTACATCATATAATTTGTCTTTTATGTCGATTCCTGTTTATATTACAATAGAGTTAAGTAAAAAAAAAATTACTATTAAAGATTTATTAAAATTATCTAGTGGTTCTGTATTAGAGCTAGAAGATAAAGTAGATGAACCATTAAATATTTATGTTAATAAGCATTTAATTGCTATAGGAGAATTAGTGGTTCATAATGATAAATATGGTGTTCGTATAATCAAATTATTATAAAATTAATTATAACATAACTTTGTAATCACGTGGATAATTTATGAAATTATATAGTTATATTCAATCAAGCTTAACTAATAATATACTTCATGGTACAATAAATTATCTTTCTTATACATATAAAATTGGTAATTTATGTATTTTTTTTCTCCTATTCATCTTAGGTATTTTTTTATTAAAAAAAATTAAATTATTTTGTTTTACAAATACTTGTAGAAATAGAATGTATATAACTGATAAAATCTATTTGAGTCCTTCTCAATATTTTTGTATACTTCATGTTGAAAAATTTAGATTTTTATTAAGTATTACTGCAAATTCTATTCGTGTTATTCAGACATTACCAGATAGTAAAGAAATTGTTTTAAAAAAAAATAAACCTTGTTTAGGGTATATAAAATTGTTAAATATATTAAAATCTACATTCTTTTGGTTTAGGTGAGGTGATTATGTTACATAAAAATATAGTTTCTTTCTTATCTATTGCCCCAATTTTTTTAAATAAAGGTATTTTGAATAATACAATAAATAATATAATTAACTCTGGAGTTGATATATTGAACTTTTCTATTCAGTCATCTATGATACTAACATTATTGAGTTTTGTTCCAGCATGTTTACTAATGATGACTTGTTTTACGCGCATCATTCTTGTTTTTGGTTTTTTAAGAACTGCATTAGGAACTCCTTATTCTCCACCAAATCAAATATTAATTGGATTGTCTTTATTTTTGACTTTATTTGTAATGTCTCCAGTATTAGATAAAATATATAAAAAAGCGATTATACCATTTTATAAAAATGAAATTAATATAAGTGTAGCTTTAACTAAAGCAATAAGACCTTTACAACGTTTTATGATGAAACAAACTAGAAAATCTGATGTTGCTGTTTTTTTACGTTTAGCGAAAATTTCGCCAACAAAACATATAGAAAACATTCCTATACACGTATTATTGCCAGCCTTTGTTATTAGCGAGTTAAAAACAGCTTTTTTAATTGGTTTTACAGTCTTTTTGCCTTTTGTAATTGTCGACTTAGTTGTAGCTAGCATCTTGATGTCTTTAGGTATGATGATGGTTCCACCATCTACAATTTCTTTACCTTTGAAATTAATATTGTTTGTTTTATCAGATGGTTGGAAATTATTGATTATTTCGCTTTCAAAAAGCTTTTTTATTTAAAATTTGTTCTTTTTTTTATTTCTATGGATGTTATTATGGATCAAGAATTTTTAAATACTTTGTTTCAAGATTCTATTAAATTTGCAGTATTATTATCTGCTCCATGTTTGTTATCTGCTTTATTTAGTGGCATATTAATTAATATTTTTCAAACATCTGTACAAATAAACGAACAAACACTGTCATTTATACCTAAAATAATTTCAGTTATTATTTCTTGCATATTTTTTGGACCTTGGATGTTACAATTAACTCTAACATATATAAAAAATATTTTTCACATAATATCAACTGTTAATTAATTATTATGATAAATCAATTATTTAATCATCATATTTTTTATATGAGTAGTACACTATTATTAATAATGATTCGTATTTTTTTTATACTTATTTATTCTAATATATTTCATTATACGGATAAACATTTATCTATAAAAATTTTATTAATTTATTTGATAAGTTATTTATTAACACCTTTTGTGTGTACAAATCATATCAGTGATATAAATAATATAGATTTTTTTATCTTAATATGTAATCAAATATTAATAGGAATGATAATAGGGTGGTTGTTTCAGTGTGTATTTTCTTGTATAATTTTTATAGGAGAAATTATTAGTGCTCAAATTGGTTTATCGTCTTCTGTTTTCTTTAATTTTGGGCAACACGTTTATTCTTTAGTTTTTTCGCAATTGTTAAGTATTTTTTTTTTATTTCTATTTTTTATAAATAACGGACATTTAAGATTTATTATTTTTATAATTAATAGTTTTAGTGTATTTCCATTAAATGGTATTCCTATATATAGGAATATTTGTTTATCTATTATTAATTTTTCTAGTTTAATTTTTATAAATGGAGTATATTGTGTTTTACCAATTTTGTTTTTTTTTTTGATTTTATATATAGCATGTATGCTATTGAATAGAATTTTACCCAATATGTCATTATTTTCTTCTTTTTCGGTTATTATTTTTATTTTTAGTTTAATTTTGTTTAAATATTTTATTTTTCGGTTTTATTGGATTAGTACGATTTTAGTAAAAAATTTTTTTTATTATTTAAAAGTATATATTATAGGATTATTACATCGCTAATGATTTTTGTTATTAATATATATTTTTATTTTAAGTATTTTAATTATTATATATAAATTTTTTCATACTTTTTACTAAGTAAATACGAAAATATTAATATAATATAGTTTATTGGAGATCTGCAGTAGATCTCCGGTAAATACGTATAATACATATTTGTATTACAAATATTTTAAAATATTAGTTAATTTTTTTTTCTTCGTACATAATATGCTTCCTATAAATAGGATCATATTTTTTTAATTTCAGTTTACTTGTTGTGTTTCTTTTATTTTTAGTCGTTGTGTAGAAGTGCTTACTTTTACTGGAGGATATTAGTTTTATCTTAATTCTATTAGATTTAGCCATATTTTACCTATATAATGTATTTTTTATATATTTTTTCAATTCCAAATTTATTTATCATTCTTAATCCTTTCGCAGATATTCGTATTTTTATCCTTTTTTTTTCTTTTGGTAACCAAAATTTATGATATTGTATATTAAGCGAAAATTTTCTTTTAGTAGCATTCATAGCATGAGAACGATTTTGTCCTAGCATGGATTTTTTCTTAGTAACTTGGCATATTTTTGACATAAAGGTTATTCCAAATAGTTATGATAATCATTGTTATTTGTTTAAAGTAATATTTTATTTAAAATGAAAATGTTAAAATTTTTATATATTATGTATTTTGATTTATTTTTTTGTGGTATCTTGTAACAGAACTATTGATTTCTTGATAGGCAGATTCAATACTTTTCCATCCTTGAATTTGTACAGACTTGTTTTTTTCTAGATTTTTATAGTTATTAAAAAAATGAATAATTTGTTTTTTTAATAATTTTGATAGTTGATTAATATTATTGACTTCAATATATTCTTGTGTAGTTTTTTTATGTGGAACAGCTATAATTTTTGTGTCTATTCCTTGTTCATCTTCCATACTTAATAATCCAATAGGTCTGCATCGGATAATAGATTTCGGTTGTAGAGGATATGGAGTAGGAATTAAAATATCTAATGGATCACCATCTAACGATAAAGTTTGATTTATGAATCCATAATTACATGGATAAAACATAGCTGTAGGTATAAATCTGTCTACGTGTAATACGTTAAAAGATTTATGTAATTCATATTTTACAGGACTAGAACAAGCAGGAATCTCTATAATTCCATATATATCATAAGGTATATTTTTTCCTGCTGGAATTTGAGAAAAATTTTTCATATTTTTACCATAACTATAAGAATAAACAATTATTTATATTAATTAGGAGATTAATAGAACGGATTTTTTATAAATTAAGTCTGCAGATAAATATATTTAGAAATTTTTAATTTAATTAATATTGTTTAAAAATATGTCAATATATATTGAATATTTTCAATATTTTTATTATTAAGTTATATTTATAAAACATGCAGAGTAGATTTTAGTGTTACAATAACAATTATTGTTATAATATATATCATTTAAATAACACATGAATCTTTATTAAGGATATATTAATGTTATTTTGTCATAATTTACAAAAAGATTTAAAATTTTTAATGCATAATATGCAGTATGTTTTGTTATATTTAAAAAAAAATTCTACTTTTGGTGTTATTGAGATAAAAAAAACATACTGTATTTCCATATCTAGTAGATATGGAATTATAGATGATATTGAATCATCTAATTGTACGAATCATGTAGTTACAATTTATAATAATTATCGTCGATCTTCTGTTTTTTCTAATGATGTATCTATTTCAGGCATTTGCAGATCTATTGATAAATCAATTATTATGTCTAAATATATAAACGTTGATAAGTATTTAAGATGTCCAGATATAAATTTATTATACAAGAATAATAAAACAATAAGTATATTTTTTCCTAAATTATTTAGTCTAAAGGAAATTAAGAATTTAGTCAATATTACTGATTTTTATGCTTTAAATTTTGATTCCAAAATTACTAGCACTGAAGGATCTGTTTTTGAATATTTTATTGATTTAAAAATTTTAGGTAATAGTTGTGATTGGATTGGAACACGAATGTCTACACGATATTATTTATCTAGTTGTGTCGTTGCAAGTAGTCAGGGTTGTATGGAAAGAGATTTTAGTTACACTACTGCAAGAGATTTCGAGGATTTAGATAAACCAGCGGAAATTGGAAAAAGTAGTGCTCGAAAAAGTATTGCAAAATTAAATTCAAAAAAAATTGCAACACAAATTTCTCCTATTATTATCAAATCAGATATTTCATATGAGTTATTTATTGATTTGAAGCGTGCTATTAATGGATATGCAGTATATAAGAAATCAACATTTTTGTTAAATTGTATGGATAAACAAATTTTTCCTACTTGGTTAAACATCTTTGAAAATCCATTTTTGGATAAGGGTTTATCATCTAATTTGTTTGATAATGAAGGTATAGCTACTGTTTCTAGAAAAATTATTAATAATGGAGTGTTAAAAACTTGGTTATTAGATACATATTCAGCTAATCGATTGAATATTCCAACTACCGGACATTCTGGAGGAACATATAATTGGTTGATATCAACTAAGAAAAAATTTATTCAATCATTTAATCAAATTCTAGACTCAATGTACACAGGTTTTTTAGTAACAGAGTTATTTGGAGATGGTGTAAATATAGTAACCGGAGATTATTCTAGAGGTGCATGTGGTTTTTGGATAGATCACGGAAAAATAAAACATCCAGTACATGGTGTTACTATTTCTGGTAACATATTAGATATGTGGAATAACATGATAACTCTAGCAAACGACATAAATTCAGGAAACTCAATTCAGTGTGCATCAATATTAATTGATAAAGTACAAATTTCAGGTTTTTGAAAAACAAATACGTATTTTGTATGAAGTTGATTTATAAGCCGGGTTCTGTTAAAAACAGTCATTTATCTAGATTAATAATTTCTTATTAATTCAAAGCAGTCTACCCGAAGTAATGTGCGGGTCGCACGCTTCTACTTGACTTTGCTCCTGGTGGAAGTTTACCGAGCCAAAATTGTTACCAATTTTGCGGTGCGCTTTTACCGCACCATTTCACCTGTACCTTTTTTAAATATTTTAAAAATATTAAATATTTACATTTAATTTTTATATTTGGTAGTTTTTTTTCTGTTGCACTAGTCGTAAGATCACTCTTCCCAGGTGTTACCTGGCACCATACCCTAAGGAGCCCGGACTTTCCTCTGTTAACTATGTAAATTTTAAACAGCGACTGTTCAATCAACTTCATGTAATTTTTTCTTGATAATGGTATTATATAAAATATTTTTATTAAATCCACATATTTTTGCAGTAATTTTTATTGCTGTACTTTTCTGCATGATTTTTTCTAGAATATAAAATATTTTAAATACTTTTTTCGATATAACATTAGATATTATAGGGTTTGATCCATTAATAATGATAGTAATCTCTCCTTTTTTCCAGTTTATTTCTTTTTTAATTTTAGATAACAATTTTTTAATAGTACCGCGTTGAATATTTTCCCATTTTTTTGTTATTTCTTTAGCAATTGTAATTTTTCGACGTTTACCCATGATTTTTTTTATTAATTTCATAGTTTTTACTAATCTTTTTGGAGATTCGTATAAAATAATTGTTCTTTTTTCATGACATAAAGAAGATAGTTTTTTTTCGCAAGCAGTTTTTGTTTTAGGTAAAAAACCTTCATAACAAAATTGATGAGTTTTAAATCCTGATGCACTAAGAGCCGTAATAGCTGCGCAGGCTCCAGGTAATGGTACTACACGAATTTTTTGGTGATAAGATTCTTTTATTAAAAAATATCCGGGATCATTGATAACAGGAGTTCCTGCTTTAGATACTAGTGCAATATTATTGCCAGATTTTAACATGCTTATATACTTTTTTGTTTTTTTATGTTCGTTGCATGCATTTAACGATAATAGGATATTTATTATTGAAAATTTTTTTAATAATACTGATGTATGTTTTATATTTTCTGTAATAATATAATCTACTTTTTTTAATATATTAATAGAACGATATGTGATATCTAGCAAATTTCCAATAGGTGTAGGTACGATGTACAATAAACCTGTTTTGTTTTTTTTTTATACATACTAGTATGTTTCTCTTGTTATATGTTCTTGATTTTTTACATGTAACTGAGTATGATTTTTATTTAAAAATAAATAGTATTTTTAGATCATAATTATTTATATTATAATTATAATTTATTAATTATATTTTTATTATATAAAATATCGTAATTTATTACAAATAAAAAATTTTATTAATTAAATTATATATTTCAATATCTTAAATGATTTATCTGAATAGTTAATTATACTTATATCCTATATCATGATGATATAAATAGTTTTTTTAATTTTTATTAAATATATTTTAAGGATTTAACTATTGAAAAGAACAGTTATTACAGGTTTTGGAATTATTTCAAGTATTGGTACTACCGAACAAGATATTGTGAAATCATTAAAAAATGGCATTTCCGGTATAGTTTTTTCTCAAAAAATGAAAAAATTTGGTCTACATAGTACAGTTTGGGGTAATTTTTCTGCGGATAGAATAAAAGAAATACCTTCTAGGTGGTTACGATTTATGAATCCTGCAACTATGTATTCTTATCTATCTTTTAAAGATGCTATTCAAGATAGTAATTTATATCCTGAAATATATATGAAAAATCCTAGAGTAGGTATTATTATGGGATCTGGAAGTGGACCAGCTCAATGTCATGCGCCTTTATTTAATAAACAAAAAAATAAAACTAGTGTAGTTAGTCCATACTTTGCTATTAAAAATATGCCATCTTCCATCTCTGCTTGCTTGGGAACTCTTTTTAAAATTCAAGGCGTCAGTTATTCTATTAGTTCAGCATGTTCTACTTCCTCTCATTGTATTGGTCATGCATACGAATTGATTTCTTCAGGCAAACAAGATATGATTTTTGCAGGTGGGGGAGAAGAATTAAGTGTTGAATTAGCATGTCAATTTGATTCTATGAGAACTTTATCTACACATTTTAATAACACCCCTGAATGCTCTTCTAGAGCATTTGATAAAAATCGCGATGGATTTGTTATTTCGGGAGGTAGCGGTATTCTTATTTTGGAGGAATTAAGTTTTGCTTTATCAAGGAATGCTAAAATATATGCTGAAGTAATTGGATATGGGGCTACTAGTGATGGGTATAGTATGGTACTTCCTTCAGGAGAAGGTTTTGTTCGTTGCATGAAATACGCGATACGAAATACTATTAATTCTGTTGATTATATTAATGCTCACGGTACTTCTACTAAAATTGGTGATAGTGCAGAATTACATGCTATTAAAAAAGTTTTTGATTTTTCAAAGGTAGATCCATATATATCATCAACTAAGTCTATGACAGGTCATTCTCTAGGTGCTTCTGGAGCTCAAGAAATTATATATACTATGTTAATGTTAAAACATAATTTTATTGCTCCTAGTATTAACATAGATGATTTAGATTCATCTGCTGTTGGTATGAACATAGTAAAGAATGTTATTAATGTTGTTATTGATGTTGCCATGTCTAATAGTTTTGGTTTTGGAGGTACTAATTCTAGTTTAGTGATAAAAAAATATTTTTAAAAATTTATTTTTTGTTTTATTTAAAAGTTTATTTTAATATTTCTTTATTTTATAATACTATTTCATAGTTTTGATAAATTAAGACATTAATATGATATTATATAATTAATATATTTGTATTATTATAATGCATGATTAATTTTATTAAATTTTTATAATAATTATATTATTATTTATACTCTTATATATATTATTATTTTTACATGTTTATATTGTGAGATTTTATATATGAATCAATTAGAACGTTTGAAAAAATACACCACTGTAGTTGTAGATAGCGGAGATATTGAATGTATTGCTCAATATAGACCGCAAGATGCAACTACTAATCCAACATTAATTTTAAAAAGCGCTTTATCAAAAAAATATGAATGTGTTGTTAATGAAGCGATTCAATATGCTAAAAAGACAGGAGGATCGAAATCAACTCAATTACAGAATGCTAGTGACATGGTTTCCGTAGGATTTGGTAAGGAAATTTTGAAATATATTCCAGGATATATATCTACAGAAATTGATGCAAGATTATCATTTAATACTAGTGCATGTGTTAAAAGAGCGATCAAATTAATCGATTTATATCGAGAACAGAATATTGATACTTCTCGAGTTCTAATTAAATTAGCGGCTACATGGGAATGTATTCAGGCTGCTTATAAATTAAAAAAATTAGGTATTTTGTGTAATTTAACTCTTTTGTTTTCTTTTGCACAAGCTCGTGCATGTGCTGATTCTGATGTTTTTTTAATTTCCCCTTTTGTTGGTAGAATTTATGATTGGTATCAAAAGAACAAAACAGATAATTCATATTTTTCTAATTCTGATCCGGGAGTTTTAGCTGTAAAAAAAATTTTTCTTTACTATAAGAAATATATGTATAAAACTATTATTATGAGTGCTAGTTTTAGAAAAGTAGAACAGATTTTAGAATTATCAGGATGTGATCGTATTACGATATCTCCTGATTTGTTGAATGTATTAAAAAATCAAACGTGCAAATTTAATAGAAAATTAGATATTGATAAAATTTCTACTATTTCATCTAAGCCAACACCTTTATCAGAGTCTGAATTTAGATTTTTACATAATCAAGATGCAATGGCTGTAGAAAAATTATCTGAAGGTATTCGACAATTTAGTCATGATCAAATAGAATTAGAGAAATTCTTATTGAGTTTGTTTTGATTTTCTTGATTTTTTTTTAAAAAATAATTTTTAATATTTTTATATTTTAAAAATATATCCTAAAAGGAATATACATGTTATCACGAAAAGAATTATCAAATGCAATACGAATTTTAAGTATTGATGCTATTCAAAAAGCACAATCTGGTCATCCTGGAGCTCCTATGGGAATGGCAGATATTGCTGAAGTTTTATGGCGTGATTTTTTAAAACACAATCCTAATAATCCCTTATGGGAGAATAGAGATAGATTTGTATTATCAAATGGTCATGCTTCTATGTTATTATATAGTTTATTGCATTTATCAGGATACAATATTTCTATAGATGATTTAAAAAATTTTAGACAATGTTTCTCTAAAACACCTGGTCACCCAGAAATATATTGTACTCCTGGAGTAGAAGTTACTACTGGACCTTTAGGGCAAGGATTAGCCATGGGTATTGGTATGGCTCTTGCTGAAAAATTATTCGCGCAATGTTTTAATAGAGAAACATTTAATATTGTAGATCATTTTACATGGATTTTTATTGGAGATGGATGTCTCATGGAAGGTATTTCTCATGAAGCATGTTCGTTAGCGGGTACTTTACAATTAGGTAAATTAATTGTATTTTATGATAAAAATGGTATTTCTATTGATGGTGAAACATCTGAATGGTTTACTGATAATACAAAAAAACGTTTTTTATCATATAACTGGCACGTTATAGAAATAAACGGTCATGATTCAGAAGAAATTATTTACTCAATAAAAAATGCTAAAAAAAATACTACTCAGCCATCATTAATTATTTGTAATACAATTATTGGTTTTGGTTCTCCTAATAAGTCTGGTAAGTCAAGTGTACATGGAGCTCCCTTAGGAGATGCAGAGGTTTCTTTAACTCGTGCGCACTTAAAATGGTCTTACGATCCTTTCTATATTCCTCAGCATATATATTCTGCTTGGAATGCTGTTAAATCAGGAAATTTGGCTGAAAGATCATGGAAAAATATATTAAAAAATTATTCTATAAAATATCCAGAATTATATAGAGAGTATAAACGTCGTATAAAACAAAAATTACCGTATGATTTAGATGTTTTTTTGCAAAAATTTTTGTTAAAAATGAACAATTTACCGAAAGATCTTTCTACTCGTGAAGCTTCGCAAAAAACTTTAGAATATTTTGGTCCTTTTTTACCCGAATTAATAGGTGGTTCTGCTGATTTAGCTCCTAGTAATTTAACTATTTGGTCAGGATCTAAATCTATAAATAAAAACAATACTGGTAATTATATTCATTACGGAGTAAGAGAATTTGGCATGACAGCGATAGCTAATGGAATTTATCACCACGGTGGTTTTATTCCATATACAGGTACTTTTTTAGTTTTTGCAGATTATGCACGTAGTGCGATTCGCATGGCAGCTTTAATGAAAACACGACAAATTCTTGTTTATACTCATGATTCTATTGGTTTGGGAGAAGATGGACCAACCCATCAACCTATTGAACATATTGCTATGTTAAGAGGAATACCTAATCTAAGCGTGTGGAGACCTTGTGATTCTCTAGAAACAGCAACTGCTTGGTTTTATGGTTTAAATAGAAAAGAAGGTCCGACTGCTTTAATATTATCGCGTCAAAATATAACACAATTTACGAGAACAGAACATCAAATAAAAAACATATTTAAAGGTGGATATATTTTAAGAGAATTTGGTGATAAAATTAGTATTATTATTATTTCTACTGGCTCAGAAATACCCTTATCTATTAGTGTTGCTAAAAAAATGTATACTTTAGGTTATCATGTTAGGGTAGTATCTATGGTTTCTACGGATTGTTTTGATAATCAAGATGTAACGTATCGTGAATCAGTATTACCTAAAAAAATTATACATCGAGTATCTATTGAAGCAGGAATTAGTACTTATTGGTATAAATATGTAGGAATAGAAGGTTTAAAAATAGGTATTGATAAATTTGGAGAATCTGGACCAGGTACCCATTTATTTGATATGTTTGGTTTTACAGTCAATAAAATAGTAGATAGAATTAAAAAGAATTTTTTTATTTCATAAGATTAATTGTTTTTATTTATTTTTGGTACTATTATATTGTTATGTTAATAATAATTTTTTTTTGAGAATTTTAAAATATTTAATTATATAAAATCATATTAGGGTATGGTATGTATACCAAAGTACTTAATCTTGCTCAACAATTAATAAATATACCTTCAATTAGTCCAAAGGATCTTGGTTGTCAAGAAATATTAATACAGAGATTACAATCATATGGTTTTTTCATTGAAAAAATGAATTTTAATGATACGAACAATTTTTGGGCATGGAGAGGTTCTGGAAAATCCATTACTTTTTTGGGGCATACAGATGTTGTACCTGCTGGAAATTTATTAAACTGGACAACTCCTCCTTTTATATCTACCGTAAAAAACGGTGTATTGTTTGGGAGAGGTGCGGTAGATATGAAAGGTTCAATTGCTGCTATGTTAATAGCAGTAGAAAATTTCTTAAATAAGAATCCTAATCATCATGGTCGTATATCATTTTTAATCACTTCTGATGAAGAATCGACAGGTAAAAATGGAATTAAGAAAGTTTCTGCAATATTAAAAAAAAGAAATGAAAGAATTAATTATTGTTTAGTTGGAGAACCTACGAGCGAAAAAGTTTTAGGTGATTGTATAAAAAATGGTCGTCGAGGTTCTTTATCAGCTGAATTAAAAATATATGGTAAGCAAGGTCATGTAGCTTATCCTAATTTAGCCCATAACCCTATTCACTGCTCTGCCTTATTTTTAGTAGAATTATCTAATTTATCTTTTGATAAGGGTAATGATTTTTTTGAACCGACTAAAATTCAAATTTCAAAAATATTTTCAGGAAAAAATTATACTACTAACATGATACCAGGAGAATTAAACGTATTTTTTAATATACGGTTTAATCCTTTAGTAGACGAAAAAGTAATCATAAATATAATTAATAAATTACTTATTAAACATTCACTGCAACACTCTATTTCTTGGAAATACTATGCTAAACCCTTTCTTTCTGTACCCAATAATTTATGCCATATTTTAATGACTAGTATATATAATAATACTAGGATTACTCCTGTTATTAAAACAAACGGGGGCACTTCAGATGGTAGATTTCTTTTTAATTTATCTGATGAAATAGTAGAATTTGGTTTGTTAAGTTCAACTATCCACCAAACAAATGAATGTGTAAATGTTTTGGATTTATTACAATTACAAAACATTTATTATGATGTTTTAAACGCTTTGTTTTTATAATTTTTATATCACAATAATATATACATTATACGTATATATTATTGTGATTAATGATTATTATTTATTTTTTATAAAATAATTTTATATAAGTTATACAATGATAAATATGAATTTTATCATTGCATAAATGTGTATAAAATATTTTTTTTAAATACGATAGTATTTGTTTATGTTTTTATTGATATTTTGGGATCATGTATTATTTGAATTAAGTAAGATTTATTGTGGTATTAGTTTGATGATTTTGATATATTTTTTATGTTTACGAAAGTATTGATTGAATAGCTTTTTTTAAAATATTTTTATTTTCCTGTAACAAGGTTGTCATAGGTAATCTCAATGAATTATATTTTATTAAACCAACATATTTAGCGGCCCATTTGATGGGTATAGGGTTTGTTTCTTGAAATAAAAGATGGTGTAAAACACTTAATTTAGAATTTATTTTTCTAGCGTTCGTAAAATCGCCTTGTAAAGCTAGTTTGCACATTTTATACATATATTCTGCTGCAATGTTAGCAGTTACAGAAATTACTCCTATTCCTCCTAATTGAATAAAATCTAATGCAGTTGAATCGTCTCCGCTAATTAAAAGAAAATCATTTTTAACTAGTTGTTTAATTTTACTGACTCTAGATAGATCTCCCGAAGCATCTTTTAATCCAATTATGTTTTTTAATTTTGATAATTGAGCGATTGTTTGCGGTAGTAAGTCGCATCCTGTGCGATTTGGTACATTATATAATATTTGAGGTAAATAGGTACTTTCTGAAATTGCTTTAAAATGCAAGTATAATCCTTTCTGTGTAGGTCGATTATAATAAGGTGTAACATTTAAACATCCAGAAATACCTGATTTTTCAAGTTTTTTAGTTAGTATGATGCTTTCTGCAGTAGCATTTGATCCTGTTCCGGCTATTATAGGTATTTTTTCATCTGCAAATTCTAAAGTATTCATAATAACATTTGTATGTTCATTTTTATTTAATGTAGCTGATTCTCCTGTTGTACCTACTGAAACTATCGCATTAGTTTTATTTTTGATGTGATAATGAATTAATTTTTTTAAACTTTTTTTACAGATATTTCCTTTATCATCCATAGGTGTAATAAGAGCAACAATACTTCCTTTAAACATGTTATGATTCCTTGTTAAAACAAGAATATGTATATTTTAATACGGTTATGATGATTGATTAACGTGAATAATATTTTTATATTTTACTTTTTAAAGAAAATAATATATTAAAGTAATATATAGTACGAAAATATAAGTATTTTATAAAAATAAAAATATTAAATATTTTTTATGATTTTTTTTTTGAGTTACTATTCACAATATTTTTTTTGACAAAAACAGTAACAAAAATTTTTAGTATTTTTATACATATCAAATAATATATTTTATTTAACTTCAATGCATATATTTTGTTATCTGTTTCAAACATCATGCAATTATATAATTTTAATTAATAAAAGTATAATTTTATTATAGATAATTGGTGATTTTTTATTTTTTTATATTAACAAATCTCATTTACCACATTGAGCGCGAAAGCGTAAAACATGATCCATTAATGTAATAGCAAGCATAGCTTCTGCAATAGGAACAGCTCGTATACCTACACAAGGATCATGCCTGCCTTTTGTTATTATAGAAGTTTCTTCTCCTTGGATATTAACAGTTTTTCCAGGTATTCTAATGCTTGATGTTGGTTTGAATGCTGCTTGAATTATGATTTTATCTCCATTACTGATTCCCCCTAAAATCCCTCCTGAATGGTTACTAGTAAATCCATTTGATAAAATTTCGTCTCGATGCATATCTCCTGTTTGCTCAACTACTTGAATACCATCTCCTACTTCAACTGATTTAGCAGCATTTATACTCATAATAGCGTGAGCAATGTCAGCATCTAATCGATCAAAAACAGGTTCTCCTAAACCAATAGGAACATTTTCGGCAATAATTATAATTTTAGCTCCAATAGAGTTTCCAGATTTTTTTAACTTCTTCATATACTGAGTTAGTTCATTTATTTTGTGAGAATTACTACAAAAAAAAGAATTATTTTCTACTTCTTTCCATGAATCAAAAGGGCAATGAATAGGTCCTAATTGAGATAAATATCCTCGAATAATTATATTATATTTTAGTCTTAAATATTTTTTTGCAATTGCTCCTGCTGCTACACGAATGACTGTTTCTCGTGCAGATGATCGACCTCCCCCTCTATAATCTCTAATTCCATATTTTTTGTCATATGTAAAATCAGCGTGGTTAGGACGATATATATTCTTAATATCAGAATAATCTTGCGATCGAGTATCTGTATTTTTTATTGCTATTCCAATACTAGTTCCTGTTGTTTTTCCTTGAAAAATACCTGAAAAAATTTCAATTATATCATTTTCTCGACGTTGCGTAGTAAAAGGAGAAAAACCTGGTCTTCTTCTGTTCAGTTCGTGTTGTATATCACTATTTTTTAAAGAAAAACCTGGAGGAACGCCATCAACAATTCCAGCTAACATTGGTCCGTGTGATTCTCCGCAAGTTGTAACTGTAAATAATTTTCCAATTGTGTTTCCAGCCATATAAACCTCGTGTTTTATAAAAGAAAACGGATTATTTAATATATGTAATCATTTTATTGCAATATTTTATTTTTAAAATAAACATATAAATAATAATATTATGTATCATGCAAGACAGTTAAATGATTTTGTCAGGATTAATAATTATTAGAAGAAATTAATGTATAAACTATCATTTTTAAAAACTATATATTTTGTTTAATTATTATTAAATGATATCATTATTTTGTATAATTATATATGTCTCAGTGTCTATTAGTATAATTAAATATTATAGAAGGTATGATTATGAAAAAAAATAATATAACTAATGTAAACGAAAAAGAAACTTTTTTATATTATATGAAAGGTGTGAAAAAAATTATACAAGATAAAATCTATCACATAAATGTACAAGATAATAATAAATACAATTTATACATTAAAAATATTGTAACACAAGATGCACATAGTTATTATTTTAGGCATGTAGTGGATGAAAATTCATGCTGTTCTGTATCTAATGATCCTGTTTGTTTTGTTCGAAATATCAGCTATAATTTGGATCTTAAAAAATTGAAAAGAGGAGAATATCGACCTGAAATTACTTTGGATTTACATGGTATGAATTTGTATCAAGCAAAAAAAGAATTAGGAGTATTAATTGCAATTTGTCATCAAAAAAAATTTTTTTGTGCTAGCATACTTCACGGATATGGTAAAAAAATATTAAAAAAGAATATACCTTTTTGGTTATCCAAACATCCTGATGTACTGGCTTTTCATCAAGCCCCTAGATTTTTTGGACATGATGCTGCTATTTTAATTTTTATCAAGAATGATTGTGAGTAGTAAATATGGAATTTATATTATGATTATTATATAATTATAAATATAGTAAAACTTATAAAACTTTCATGTTGTATAATTTTTATATATATTTTATAAACATGAAATTATATATTATGTTTTTTGACGATTTTATTTTTATATAGATACTAAAACAATTATTTTTATATGATAAAATACTGTTATAAATAAATATAGTAGATTTTGTAAATTCGTTAAAAAATTGACTTTTTATACAAAAAAAACATATAAGTGAAAGTAAATATTTTTAGTATTAATTATATTATACAAACCATTAATAAATATATTTTTATATGAATAGATTTTTCTCTTTATTATACATAATGTTAATAATAAATAAGGTAATAAAATTGAATAAAAATCGTGTACGTTTAGCTATACAAAAATCTGGTAGATTAAGTTATGACTCGCACGAGTTGTTAAAAAGCTGTGGTGTAAAAATTAATCTACAAAAATCTAGTTTGTTTGCTTTTGCTGAAAATATGCCACTTGATATTCTTCTAGTACGAGATGATGATATTCCGGGTTTAATTATGGATGGAGTAGTAGAATTAGGCATCATTGGTTCTAATGTTTTAAAAGAACAATCTTTAACTAGATTACTAGTTAAAGAATCTGTTTCATATACTTTATTACATAAGTTAGATTTTGGTGTTTGTCGTCTTTCTGTATCAGTTCCATTAGAAATGAAATATTCAGGAATATCCTGCTTACAGAATCTTCGTATTGCTACATCATATCCCAATTTATTAAAAAGGTATTTTGATAAACAAAATGTTTCTTTTAAGCCGTTTATTTTAAATGGTTCGGTGGAAGTAGCATATAATTCGGGATTAGCAGATGTAATATGTGATTTAGTATCCACTGGAGCTACTTTAGATGCAAATGGATTAAGAGAAGTAGAAACTGTTTATCATTCTTGTGCTTGTTTAATTTCTCAAAAAATAAAATCTTTAGTTCCAGAAAAAAAAATATTTATCAAAAAGCTTTTAAATCGCATCAAAGGGGTAATTAAAGCAAGAGAATCTAAATACATAATGTTACATATTGAAAAAAATAAATTAAATGCAGTTACAAATTTATTACAAGGAGCGGAACGCCCTACTATTTTAGAGTTGTTTGGGAATAAAAATAAAGTAGCTTTGCACATGGTGAGCAGTGAAAATATTTTTTGGGAAACCATGGAACAATTAAAGTTACTAGGAGCGAGTTCTATCTTAGTACTCCCTATAGAAAAAATGATGGAATGAAATAATTATGTTAAATATGAGTAAAAATATTTTTTATTGGGATAATTTATCTGAAAAAGACAAATTTTCCTTGTTATTAAGACCTAAGTTGCAAGTTAACAACAGTTTAAAATCTTCTGTTTCAAAGATTCTTAAAAATGTAAAAAAAAACGGTGATACTGCTTTACATACTTATAATTTACAGTTTGATAAAATTGAATTAGATTTTTTTTATGTTAAGGAAAAACGAATAAATGCTGCTTCTTCTTTAGTTTCTGAATCATTTAAGAAAGCTGTATTAATAGCAAAAAAAAACATTAGAATGTTTCATGCTAAACAAATTTTTGCTGATTTAGATGTATGTACGTATCCAGGAGTTCGATGCCAACATATTAGTAGACCAATAAATTCAGTAGGTTTGTATGTTCCAAAAGGTCTTTACCCATTAGTTTCTACTGTTTTGATGTTAGCAATACCTGCTAAGTTAGCAGGATGTCCAAATATAGTTTTATGCTCTCCTCCTCCTGTCAGTAATGAAATATTATATATTGCAAAGATATGTGGAATAAAACGAGTAATTCAATTAGGTGGAGCGCATGCAATTGCAGCTTTGGCTTTTGGGACTAATAGTATACAAAAAGTTGATAAAATTTTTGGACCAGGCAATATTTTTGTAACAGAAGCTAAATTACAAGTTAGTCAATCAATAGATCCTTGTGTTTCGATTGATATGCTAGCAGGTCCTTCTGAAATGTTAATTATTGCTGATAAGTATTCTAATCCTGAATTTATTGCTTCTGATTTATTAGCTCAATTAGAACATGATAATAATTCTCAGGTAATATTAGTCAGTACTAGCGAGAATTTAGCTAACTGTGTAGTTTCAGAAATTAAACAACAAATACCTTTTTTAGTAAAAAAGAATATTATTTTACATTCGTGGAAAAATAGTAAAATTATTGTAACTAAATCTATATTAAAATGTTTTGAAATATCAAATTTATATTCTCCTGAACATTTAATATTACATATTAAAAATTCTAGAAATTTTCTGTCGCATATAAAAAACGCTGGATCAGTTTTTTTAGGTTCATGGACACCCGGTGCTGCAGGTGATTACATTACTGGAGCTAATCATGTTTTGCCTACATATGGGTGTTCTAGTACATATTCTTCTTTATGTGTTTCTGATTTTAAAAAAATAATTACAATTCAATCTATGACAAGGAAATCTTTGCAAAAATTATCTAAAAGTATTATGGTTTTATCTAAAACGGAAGGTATGGATGCTCATAGTAAATCAGTAAGCACTAGAATTAATTATTTAGATGCCATTAATATAAAAAATGAGTCGATATAGTATGAAACGTCTAACTCCGCATCACATACATGCTTTACACCCATATCAATCTGCACGTCGAATTGGTTTAACTGGTCGTATTTACTTAAACGCTAATGAATCCCCCTGGAATAATATTGTTAAATACAAGCATACTGATTTAAATCGATATCCAGAATTTCAATCATCTGTGTTATTAAAAAAATATGCTCAGTATTCTGATACATCTATTAATAATATATTAATTACTAGAGGAGCAGATGAAGGAATAGAGTTACTAGTTCGTGCTTTTTGTGTTCCAAAAAGTGATAAAATTATGTTTTTTCCCCCAACATATGATATGTATGCAGTGATAGCGAATATGTATAATATCAAAAAAAAAAAAATTCCAATATTATCAAGTTTTCAATTAGATTTGATAAATATAAAAAAATATATTAATGATGTTAAATTAATTTATATTTGTAATCCAAATAATCCTACTGGAAATTTTTTTTTAAAAAATGACATTATTAGTATTCTTACTATTATTCCATTAACAACTTTATTAATAATTGATGAAGCGTATGTTGATTTTTCTATTGAAAATAGTTTTATTTCAAAGATACACAAGTATGCTAACTTAGTTATTTTAAGGACGTTATCTAAAGCTTTCGGTCTATCAGCTTTGAGATGTGGTTTTGTTTTGTCTAATCCTAATATTATTAATATTCTTAAAAAAGTATCAGCTCCTTATCCTATTGCTACTCCTATTTCAGATCTTGCTGTACAATCTCTAAAATTGGAGAATATTAAACAGGTTCAAGAAAACATTTTACAGGTTGCACTTAATAAAGATTTTCTAGTCAAAAAGTTACAGTCTTTTTCATGTGTAGATTATGTATTTCCCAGTAAAACTAATTTTATTCTTGTTAGATTTTTTGATTCTGATGTTGTTTTTCAATATTTTTTATTACATGGAATTGTAGTTCGTGATCAATCATATAAAATAGGTTTAAATAATTGTTTAAGAATATCTATTGGAACTATTAAAGAATGTCAAGAAGTAATTCAAGTTTTATGTATGTTTGAAGGAAAAAAACTATAAGATGAAAAAAAAATTTTTATTTATTGATCGTGATGGTACTTTAATTCATGAACCTAAAAAAACATTACAAATTGATAGTTTTAGTAAATTTGTTTTAGAAAAAGATGTGATTATTTCTTTATTACAGTTAATAAAACTTGGTTATAAATTAGTTTTAATTACTAATCAAGATGGTTTAGGTAGTGTTTCTTTTCCTTTAAATAAATTTAGTAAAATACATAATTTAATGTTAAGTATTTTTTCTTCACAAAAAATTTTTTTTGACAGTATTTTGATTTGTCCGCATTTTTTTCGAGATAAATGTAATTGTCGTAAACCAAATACTGCTTTAGTAAAACATTGGATTAATGATAATAAATTTGATAAAAAAAATAGTTATGTTATTGGAGATAGAGATACTGATATTCAATTAGCTAATAATATGGGTATAAAGAGTTTTTTGTATAGTGCTAATTTTTTTTCATGGCAAAATATAGTTGCTTGTTTACAGCGTCCTAATCGTTTTTCAGAGATTTCACGAAATACTCTTGAAACAAAAATATTTATAAAAATTAGTCTGGATACTCCTATTGACAACTATATAAATACTGGTATTCACTTTTTAAATCATATGTTAGACCAATTTAGAATTCATAGTGGTATTTATATGTATATTGATGTTATTGGAGATTTGTGGATTGATGATCATCATACAATTGAAGATATTGGAATTACATTGGGATCTGCTTTAAGACATGCCTTAGGAAATAAAGTTGGTATTTCTAGGTATGGATTTACATTACCTATGGATGAAAGTATTTGTTCATGTGCTATTGATATATCTGGTCGTTCTTTTTTGGAATTTTATGCTGTTTTTAACAATAAATATATTGGTGATTTAAGCGCTTGTATGATAGAACATTTTTTTTATTCAATTAGTCAATCTATGAAAATTACTATTCATTTGCATGCTTGCGGTAAAAATGATCATCATTGTGCTGAAAGTTTATTTAAAGCGTTTGGTAGAACTTTAAAACAAGCTATTTACTTGGACGGTTTTAGTTTACCTACTTCAAAAGGTGTTTTATAATGTCAATTGTAATTATTAATACCGGTTATTCTAATATACACTCTATTAGGAGTGCTATACGTAGGGTAGGATATACATCAAGTGTTACTGATTCAATTCATGATATTAAAGTAGCTGATAAAATATTTTTACCGGGTATAGGTACTGCTGTTTCTGCAATGAAAATGTTAATACAAAATAATTTGTTATCTTTTATAAAAAAGACAAATCAACCAATTTTAGGAATTTGTTTAGGTATGCAGTTATTAGGGAAATATAGTTATGAAGGTAAAAAATGTATTTTATTAAATAAAATATCTAATTCAATAAAGAAACTACCGAATAAAAACTGTTCTGTTCCACATATTGGTTGGAATACTGTATGTTATACAGATTCTCATATTTTGTTTCAAAACATAGATGATAATACTCGATTTTATTTTTTACATAGTTATTATATGGATATTAATCCACATACTATTTCTATATCAACACACGGTCTTCAGTTTTGTTCTTCAGTTGCAGTACAAAATTTTTTTGGAGTACAATTTCATCCAGAAAAATCAGGATATGCTGGAGAACAATTAATTAAAAATTTTTTAGAGATATAACGAATATGATTATTCCATCTTTAGATTTTATTAATGGTAGAATTGTACGACTATATCAAGGTAATTATAGTAATAAAACTTTATATGATATTGATGTTTTTAAACATATAGATCAATACATTAATGAAGGTTTAACATATATACATTTAGTAGATTTAGATGGATGTAATAATCCTGAAGATCGTCAAAAAAATATTTTAAAAATTATTTCTCATTATCGTAATAAAATTACTTTTCAAGTGGGTGGGGGAATTCGTTCTATACATGATATAGAAAATTTATTACGTGTGGGGGTTTCAAAGATTGTAATAGGAACTATTGCTATTAATCAACCTGATCAATTTAAACAATGGCTACTTAAGTATGGCAGTGACAGATTTGTATTGGCTACAGATATATATGTAACAGATAATAATGATTATAAACTGGCTATTCATGGCTGGAAAACTATTACTGATATAAACTTAGAAAATATACTTTATAAATTTATTCCTTATGGATTAAAGAATATTTTATGTACAGATATATCAAGAGATGGAACGTTTTTAGGTCCTAATATAATTTTATATAAAAATTTAAAGAAAAAATTTCCAAATATAATATTACAAGCTTCGGGAGGAATTAATTCTCTTTCAGATATATATCTTTTAAAAAAATGTAATATAGACCATGTTATTATTGGACGAGCTTTATTAGAAAAAAATTTTACTTTTTCGGAGGCTCAGCAATGTTGGCAAAAAGAATAATAGCATGTTTGGATGTTAACAATGGAATGGTAGTAAAAGGTATTAAATTTAATAATCATGTAATTGTTGGTAATATACTTGAACTAGCAAAATATTATTCACAGGAAGGAATTGATGAATTGGTTTTTTACGATATATCAGCTTCTCCTAGAAAAAAATTGCTAGATATTCAGTGGATTGCTCGTATTGCAGATATTATTAATATTCCTTTTTCAGTAGCCGGTGGAATTTCTTCTGTAGAAGATGCAAGATTAATTTTATCCTTAGGAGCAGATAAAATATCCATTAATTCTCCAGCTTTACATAATCCTTCATTAATTAGCCAGTTAGCAGATCGTTTTGGAGTACAGTGTATTGTAGTTGGAATTGATTCGTGGTACGATAAAAATAGTAAAAAATATCATGTTTTTCAATACACCGGTCAACAAAGTAAATCTTGTTCTACATTGTGGAATACCATTGATTGGGTTCAGAAAGTACAAAAATTAGGTGCAGGTGAAATTGTTTTGAATACCATGAATACAGATGGTATGAAAAATGGATATGATATTATACAGTTGCAGAGAATTCGAGACATTTGCTCAATACCACTGATAGCGTCTGGTGGAGCCGGTAATATGTATGATTTTTTAAATGTATTTAATTATGCGCATGTTGATGGAGCTTTAGCTGCTTCTATATTTCACGACAAAACAGTTTCCATTATAGATTTAAAAAATTTTTTATCTGATAAAGGGGTGATAATCAGAAAATGTTAACCTATGATGATATAAAAAACTTAAATTGGAAGAAGTTTAAAAATATGATACCTGCAATTGCTCAACATTATGTTTCAGGAGAAATATTAATGTTTGGATATATGAATCAATCTGCATGTATACATACTTTTAAAAATAAGCTATTTACTCTGTACTCTCGAAAAAAAAAACGTTTGTGGGTTAAAGGAGAAACTTCTAAAAATTTTTTATATGTAAAAAAAATAACAACAGATTGTGATCGTGATGTTATTTTAGTACAGGTTAAACCTGCGGGAAATGCTTGTCATCTAAATAGATTTAGTTGTTTTGAATCTTCACAACCAATATATTCTTTTCTTTTACAATTAGAAAATGTTATTAAATTAAGAAAAAAAAACGTTACTCATAAATCTTATGTGAACAATTTATTTTCTTCTGGTAAGAATAGAATTGCTCAGAAAGTTGGCGAAGAATCAATTGAAGTAATTATAGCTTTTTTAGAAAAAAATTCTGTTAATGTTATTAATGAATCATCTGATTTATTGTTTCATTTATTAATTTTGTTACAATATATAGATATAGATTTTCAATTAATTATAAAAAATTTAAAGTGTAGGGTTAACAAATAATATTTAATATTTTTAAGTAATATTAATTATTTATAAAAAATTATGCATACAATTTTTTATAAATTTACTCTTGAGGATATATATGTCTAATCATGATATTGGTGTTATTGGAATGGGGGTTATGGGAAAAAATTTAGCATATAATATTGCTAATACTGGATATACAGTGTCGGTATTTAATCGATCTAATAACATGATCATGCAATCTTTATTAGAAAAACCTATTAAAAAAGTATTTCCGTATTTGTCTATAAAAGAATTTGTAAATTCTATTCGTAAACCTCGGTGTATTTTGCTAATGATCCAATCCGGATCTCCTGTAGATGAAATAATACAAATTTTGTTATCTTATATACAGATTAATGATATAATAATTGATGGTGGAAATTCATTTTATGTTGACACTATTAGAAGATTTAATTTTTTAAAACAAAAATCTATTCAATTTTTAGGTGTTGGTATATCAGGCGGTGAAGAAGGAGCTTTATACGGTCCTTCAATTATGCCTGGAGGAAATAGAGAAGCATATGATTTGGTGGCTCCAATTTTTGAAAATATTTCTGCTAAATATAATAAAGAAGCATGTGTACAATATATTGGTCCGGATGGATCTGGACATTATGTAAAAATGGTTCATAATGGTATTGAGTATAGTGACATGCAATTAATTGCAGAAACATATTCTTTGTTGAAAAATTTAATTGGCATGAATAATGTTGATATATCTAATATATTTAAGAAATGGAATAAGGGAGAATTATGTAGTTATTTGATAGAAATAACAGGAAAAATTTTGTGTAAAAAAGATGTAGATGGAAATTTTATTTTAGATTCTATCTTAGATTCTGCGTCTAGTAAAGGTACAGGAACATGGACAGCTAAAAGTGCTTTAGAACTGTATGCTCCTTGTTCTGTAATTGCAGAATCTGTTTTTTCTAGATATTTGTCTATTATGAAAGTTAATAGGATGATTGCATCGACAATTTTGTTTGGACCTAAAATATCTTTAGATAAATCTTTTAATATAGAATTATTTATTAGTGATCTTGAAAAGGCTTTATATTTAGGAAAAATTATTTCATATGCACAAGGTTTTTTCTTAATTAAGACAGCTTCTCAGCATTATCATTGGAATTTACAATTTTACAATATTGCTAAAATTTTTCGTGCTGGATGTATTATCAGAGCAGATTTATTGAATAATATTGTAACGTCATACAATGAAAATAATGATTTAATTGATTTATTATTTTCCCCTATCTTTCAGGAGATTAGCAATGCTTATAATGTATCTTTGCGCAATATCATTTCTATAGCAGTACAAAATGGAATATCCATACCAGTTTTTTCCAGTGCGTTATCATACTACGATGGATATCGCACTGTAAATTCTTCTGCTAATTTAATACAGGCACAGAGAGATTATTTTGGATCTCATACATATCAAAGAATTGATCAATCTGGAACATTCCATACTGATTGGTCCTAGATTATTAGTACAACTATTACATTATTTATCATGCTATTTTTTAGAAATATAAATATTAATTTTTGTATTTTTTTATTGTATATCGGTACTCAATTAGAGTTTTTTGTAAAGAAATTTTATGATTTTTTATTTTTAAAACAAAATATATATAATATGTACACAAGTATATGTTTGTGTCTATCGTTATAGGCATAAATTTTTTTAGAAATTATAAGGTTTTTCATTATTTTATAGTTTTTGTGTGATATTGATTAATTTTATTTTATCATTATGGTTATTTATGAAATCTTCTATCAATAAAATGTTAGTAACATGTGCTTTTCCATACGCTAATGGGGACATACATTTAGGACATTTATTAGAACAAATTCAAGCAGACATTTGGGTTCGATATTTTCGTATGAAAAATCGTTCAGTTATTTTTATTTGTTCAGACGATACACATGGTACAGCAATTATGTTGCAAGCGAAAAAATTGCAGATTAGTCCTGATCAATTAATTCATGATGTACAAAAAAAACATGAAAAAGATTTTTTGCAATTTTCTATAGTTCATGATAATTACTCATCTACACATAGTGTAACTAATAAAAATTTTTGTATAAAAATATATAACCATTTATTAAAAAAAAATTTTATTAAAGAAAAGAAAATTATTCAATTATATGATACACATTTTAAGATGTTTTTATCAGATCGATTTATTAAAGGTACATGTCCACAGTGTAAATCTAAAAATCAATATGGTGACAATTGTGATGTTTGCGGGTCTATTTATGATGCAACTGAATTATTAAATGCTACTTCCGAGTTATCGCATGCACCTTTGAAAAAAAAATCTTCTAATCATTTATTTTTTAAATTATCTTCTTTTTCAAATTTTTTAAAAAAATGGGTTAATTCTGATGTTTTGCAAGTCTCTGTTTTTAACAAAATTAATGAATGGTTATCTGGTAATTTAAATTCTTGGAATATATCTAGAGATAAACCATATTTTGGATTTTTGATTCCTAACTATACTGACAAGTTTTTTTATGTATGGATGGATGCTCCTATTGGATATATTAGTTGTTTTAAAGAATTATGTGACATGAATCAAGATATAAACTTTGATGATTATTGGTCAATAAATTCTAAACATGAACTGTATCATTTTATTGGTAAAGATATTATTTATTTTCATGCTCTATTTTGGCCGGCCATATTGGAGGGATATGGTTATAGAAAACCCACAAAAATATTTGCACATGGTTATTTGACATTTAAAGGATTAAAATTATCTAAGTCAAAAGGATCCATGATAACTGCTAGTAAATGGTTATCCTGTTTTGATTCTGATTCTTTGCGATATTATTTTTCTTCAAAATTATCTGATACAATTCAAGATATAGAAATGAATTTATATGATTATGCACGTAAAATTAATTCTGATATTGTAAATAGTATAATTAATTTAGCTTCGCGTAATGCTTCTTTTTTAGAAAAATATTTTTATAATGTTTTATCTAATGATATTATTATTACATCGACAGTATATAAAAAATTTATTAATTCTTCATTAGATATTGAGAAATTATTTGAAAATAGAAAATTTTCTTTAGTAGTGCAAAAGATTAGATACTTATCTGATTTAGCTAATAAATATATTACTGATAAAAAACCATGGATATTAATAAAAAATGTATTTAATAAACAGAAAGTTCATAAAATCTGTTCTTTAGGAATTAATTTATTCAGAATATTGATCATTTTTTTAAAACCTATTATGCCTATTTTAGCTTCTAATGTAGAATGTTTTTTGAATACATCTTTAGTATGGAAAAATATTCGCGAACCTCTCATGAATCATAAAATTAATAAATTTTCTTGTTTATATAAACGCATTAAAATGAGTAGTATTGATGATTTTTTATCACAAATATAGTTAATATTTATAAGATACGATTTATCCATACAATTTTTATATATTTTAAAGAATTAATAGATACACGTTGTATGGTAAATACTCCAATAGCGGCAATTAATTTATCATTATAAAACAATAAAGGTATTGTATTTCTTAACCAAGGAGGTATTTTATATTTTTGCCAAATTTTTTTTATGTTGATTTTTTTATTTTCTTCATTATTTTTGTAGTTTTTTTTAACATGAAAACGAATGTTAACTAATACATTTTTTGGAGGATAAGGAATTTTATAAATATCTTTTTTTTGTTTTTGTTTTTTTTTTTTGTAAGGTATTAAGATTCCTAAATTTTGTGGTAATTTTAAAATTTTATTTATTTTTTTCCAATATATTATTTTATTTTTGATGTTTTTATAAGGAAAAATGTAATAAATTGTGTTTTTAAATCTTCTTATTTCGGAGTTACAGAAAATTATTTTTTTATTATAATAGTTTTTATTATGAATAATTTCTTTATATGTTCTATGTAGTACATAGTATGTAGATTGGTTGGCACTATTTTGATTAAACCATTGTTTTAAAATGGAATATTGGGCCTCTTTTGTGAGATTTTTAAAATTTAATAATGATAATGATCCATCAGAAAAAATATTTTTTTTTAAAAAATATAAAATAAAAAAATTTAAAGATTTTTGATCTTTAGCAAGTATTTGCATGCTTTTAGTACAATTTTTTAAAAAACTTGGCCATTTTTTATATATTTTTGATAGAATTTTTTTTCTTAAAAAATTTCTATCGTATTGTATAAGTTCATTAGATTGATCTTCGATCCATAGAAGATTTTTTTTTTTTGCCCAAGATATGATTTTTTTTTTTGGTGTATAAATTAAAGGTCTTACTATTTTTATTCCATGATACATAGAACTATATTTCATTCCTGAAAAACCGTTTATACCGCTTGTTCTTTTAAGAGATAAAAAAAGATTCTCACACTGATCATTGAGATTGTGTGCTGTTAATAAAATTTCTTTTAAAAATATATGTTTTTTGAAAATTTCAAGTCTTTTTATTCTTGAATAACCTTCAACTCCATACTTGTTATTTTTTGGTATATGGATGTTATCTACAATGATATGTATTTTTTTTTGTTTGCAAATATTTTCGCAATGTTTTTGTGAGTATAAAGCATGTGAGTATAAATTGTGATTTATATGTATGGCGCGTATTTTTATGTATTTAAAGTTTTTTTTATATTTTAAGAGTTGATGTAATAATACGATAGAATCAACTCCTCCGCTCAGAGCTAATAAAAAATATTTTTGTTGAGGATATTTTAAGAATAATTTTTTTATAAACATATTTAATATCAATGTTGTTTTACGTTCGAGTGGATTTGAACCACTAACTTCTACTATGTCATAGTAGCACTCTAACCATTGAGTTACGAACGTATATAATACGTATTATAGTATGTCAAATAAATGTGTAAATGCATATATATAAATTATATAATATTTAAAATATAATTAAAAATTATATTTTATAATATAGCATATGGTATCATAAATTATAATAATAATATATATTTAAAAAATATATATAATTATATTAATTCGTAATTTTGAAATATTTCATAAATTATTTAGATAAAAATATTTAAAATATTTTTTAGAATATGAATAAAAATAAACGTTTGATTATTTTAAAAAAGTTTGAACAACATTATTCAAGCTCAAAAATTAAATTGAAGTATAAAACATGTTTTGAATTGCTGATTTCTATTATTTTATCTGCTAAATCATCTGATACACAAGTTAATAAAGTCACTAAAAAATTATTTTCGTATATGCGTAAACCATCAGATGTACTAGATTTAGGTTATGATAAATTAAAAGTGATCATTCGATCAGTGGGATTATTTAATAAAAAAGCTTTAGCAATTATTAAAACTTGTCGAATTTTAAAGAAGATATATAATGAAAATATACCTATGAATAAAGATAAATTATTATTACTACCCGGAGTAGGGAGAAAAACTGCAAATTTATTTTTAAATATTGTTTTAAAAAAAAATTTTATTGCTGTGGATACACATGTTTTTAGAGTATCTAACCGTACTAATTTTGCGAATGGATTATCTCCTTATCATGTAGAAAATAAATTGTATAAGTGCGTACCTATTAAATTTCAATCTCGTCTTCATAGTTGGTTTGGATTACACGGACGATATTTTTGTCGATCTTTATCTCCAAAATGTTCAATGTGTATTATTAAGATATGGTGTGAATATCCTTATAAAATTATTAAATAATAAAATAATATAGACAATGTATAGTATTAAATACTATTATATACTTTTATATCATAGTTTATGAGTATGATTATAATACGATATATGATTATTATGGCTTAATTTTTTTATTTTTGATATTTTTTATATAAATGATATTTATTATTAATATTCAATGTTTACAGGTTATTAGGATGATAAAAAAAAGTAATATTTTAGATTTTTTAAATGAAAAAGGTTTTTTTTCTCAAATTTTTAGCAAAAAAAATTTATATAAGCATATTCAACAAAAAAATATTCGTTTGTATTGTGGATTTGATCCTACTGCTAGTAGCCTACATATAGGTCACTTGTTGCCAATTTTATGTTTAAAATATTTTCAAGAATTTGGTCACACTCCTGTTATTTTAATTGGAGGTGCTACAGGTATAGTAGGAGATCCAAGTTTTAGGGCGAGTAAACGACCAAAATATTCTCGAGATTTTTTACAATTTAATCAAATTTGTTTAGAAAAGCAGCTATTATTTTTTTTTAATAACAATAATTGTATTAATAATAAAGCTATTATATTGAATAATTATTCTTGGTTTAAAGATACTTCAATGTTGTTCTTTTTGAGAAAAATTGGTATACATTTTTCTATTAATAATATGATTCATAAAGAATCAGTAAGGAAAAGATTAACAGAAGAACAAATTGGTATGTCTTTTACAGAATTTTCATATAGTCTATTGCAAGCATATGATTTTTCTTTTTTGTATAAAAAATATGGTGTTACTGTGCAGGTCGGTGGATCAGATCAATGGGGAAATATTTTATCTGGTATACGGTTAATTAAAAAATTATATCAAAAAGAAGTATTTGGTATAACTAATCCATTGTTAACTGCATTTAATGGAGAAAAAATTGGAAAAACAGGTAATCACACTATTTGGTTAGATTCTAGAAAAACTAGTCCATATAAGTTCTATCAATTTTGGATTAATGTTTCAGATGATGATGTAAATAATTTTATTAATCTATTCACTTCTATAAATATTAAAAAATTAAATACAATATTTAGTAATACTAATGATATTAATAATTTAAGAAATAAAAAAATTTTTTTAGCAGAATTTCTAACTAAATTTGTACATGGAAAAAATGCTTTAAAAGCTGTTCAACGTATTATATATTTTTTGTTTGGCCAAGGATCTAAACAGAATATTACAGAAAATGATTGCGAACAACTTATTCAAGACGGTATTCCATCTGTTGTTTTTAACAATTATTTAGATTTACCACATGTTTTAGTTAAAACTGATTTATCTACCTCTTTAAATCAAGCTCGTAATATGATACTTTCCGGTGCAATTCGTATAAATGGACAAGTACAAAACAAAAAAGATTATTTTTTTATTAAATCAGATTTTTTATTTAATAAATATACATTGTTATGTAGAGGAAAAAAAAATTATGTTTTGATTTTTTGGAAAATATGATTTTTATATTAAAAAAATTCTTATAAAAATTAAGTTTCAATATTTTGGATATTGAAGCTTTCTCCACAACCACACGTAGTAGTATGTTTGCTATTTTTAAAAGTAAAAGAGGAATTTAATTCTTTTTTAGAAAAATCTATTATAGTAGTATATAATTGTGATATTATTTTTTTTGGAATGAAAAATTTAATAGATTTTATTATATAAATGTAATCTGAATTATTTTTTTTTTTTTCTAATTTTAAGATATATTTAAATCCAGCACATCCTGATTTTTTTAATTCTATTTTAATACCGTAACTATTTTTATTTTTGTTTAATAAAAACAATATTTGTTTTTTTGCTCGTTTAGTTAACTGAATAGGTACAATTGTTTTTGTGTTTTTTTGTATTGTGGTGTTCATCATTATATTTTTTCCTGAAAGAATGTATCTTAAAAATTAATGTGATTTTTATTTAATTTTTAAAATAAATTATAATTATATTATTTTTATGTAAATATGTAAACAGTAATTTTAATGTATATGTTTATAAACATTAAATAAAAAGTGTTTTAAATTATTTTAGATACAAAAATTATTTTTAAATATATAGTTAAATGATTTTTTTTTATTTAAATAAACAGTGTAGATCTTTTAAAAAAATTTTTGAATTTTTTATTTATTTGGTAAATAGATAATTATATTTTATAATAAATCATTGTTTAAAAGATTATAATATTTATTGAATCATATATTCTTTTTTATGGTGAGATAAGTATTTATATTTTGATAGTATATAAATACTAGTAATATTAAAAATTTATAATTTAAGATTATTTAGTTTTATTAATTTTTAATTACATGATTTGAATATGGTATTATATAGTTATTTGAAATACAATATTTTTATTAACAATTTTTATATATGGCAACTCTTGTTAATATATGTTGTGTACAATATTTTATTTTAAATATATTAAATGTATTAAATATATTTTATAAACATTACAATGAATTTTTTATTAATATAAATTTGAATTTTTGTTAAATTATATCGAGAATAAGATGAAAAAAAAAAATGAATTGTTAGTTAATGCAAAAAGTAATGGATTTTTAATCACTCCATTAGCTTTGTTTAATCGTTATTCTATGACACCAGATGTACATGATTTAATTCGTTCTACACGTAATAATATAAAAAAAATTCTATCGGGTCATGATAAACGTTTATTAGTAATTATAGGTCCGTGTTCTATTCATGATCCTACTTCTGCTATTGAATATGCAAAAAAAATACAAATATTACGTCAAAAATATTCTAAATTTTTAGAAATTGTAATGAGAACATATTTTGAAAAACCACGAACTGTTTTAGGTTGGACCGGTTTAATTTCTGATCCTAATTTAGATGGTAGTTCAAATGTAAATGAAGGTTTAGCTATAGCTAGGAAATTGTTGTTAGAAATTAATAAATTAGGCGTACCAACTGCCACAGAGTTTTTAGATTCTACGGTTAGTCAGTTTATTTTCGATTTGATTAGTTGGGGTGCTATTGGGGCGCGAACTACAGAAAGCCAAGTTCACAGAGAGTTAGCTTCTTACTTGCCATGTCCTGTAGGTTTTAAAAATGGAACAGATGGAAATATTTTAATTGCAGTAGATGCAATTCGTTCGGCTACTGCTAGTCACTTATTTTTATCTCCGAATCAACAAGGAAAAACTGTAATTTATCATACTACTGGAAATTCTTGTGCTCACATTATTATGCGTGGAGGTAAAGTACCTAATTATCATAAAGTAGATATTGAACATGCTATTAAAAAATTAAAAATGTTTAATTTGCCAGAACATTTAATTATAGATTTTAGCCATGCTAATTCTTTGAAAAAATATAAACAACAATTAGTAGTTTCAGATTCTGTTTCACGACAAATTTATAATGGATCTACTGCTATATCAGGTGTTATGATTGAAAGTTTTTTAAAAGAAGGTTCTCAAAATTTAAGTGATATAAAAAATTTAAACTTTGGTCAATCCGTCACAGATTCTTGTTTAGGTTGGGATGATAGTTTGTTACTAGTACAACAATTATTTAAATCAGTTGCAATTCGTTTTAAATAATTTTTCATATATGCTATAGCATATTATAGATATTTTTTTAATTGGTTTTTTTAATTCACATAAAGTATAGATATTGTTTAGAATATTTTAGATTACATAATATTTATTTTAAATAGATACATATTTGATACAACATGAATTTTATAAGGATTGAATATGCCGATTGTTATATCGTGCAACGGAGTTGATAGAAGTTATACTAAGACAGTTACTGTAAAAAAAATTTTGGAAGATTTTTATCCTATACATACATCAAATTTTGTAGCAGGTTTAGTAGATAACAAATTAGTTACTTTAAATACTATTATATCTAAAAATTCAACAATTGTTATGATTGATGACAGTAATCAAAAATTTCTGTCTCAAGTAAAAAGGTCTTGTATTCAGTTATTAAACCGTGTATTAAAAGATATATGGTTGGATGTTAAAATAGCTAACTCATGTATAAATGAATATGGATTTCACTGTGACATTGATATGTCATATGTATTAAGAAAAAAGGATTTACATGAAATTTCTAAACAAATGTTAAAAAAAATTTCTACTGCTTATAAAATATTTGTTAAACGTATTGATATATCAGATTTTTTAGATTTTTTACAAAAAAATAATGAAACTTATCAAATTGATATTATTCGTAAAAAATATAGTAGTAAAAATACTATTGATGTTTGTTATCATGAGGATTATTGTGAATTTTATGATCATGCTCAAGTTTCTAATATTAAGTTTTGTAAACATTTTCTTTTACAAGACGTTTCAGGAGCTTATTGGAATAATAACAAAAATAATAAAATGTTACAAAGAATTCATGTAGTAATTTGTACATCAAAATACCAGTTATTGAAATTTTTATCTATTTCAAAAGAAATAAAAAAAAGAGATCATCGTAAAACTGCAAAATTATTAGATTTATATCATATTCAAAAAGAGTCACCGGGTATGATATTTTGGCATAAAAACGGATATGTTATTTTCAGACAACTAGAACAGTTTATTCGCGACTATTTATTTAGACATCATTATGAAGAAGTTAAAAGCCCTGTTATTATTGATAAATCTTTATGGGAAAAAAGCGGTCATTGGAAATATTACAATACATCTATTTTTGTGACTAAATCTGAAAATAGAGAATATTGTATTAAGCCTATGAATTGTCCAGCTCATGTTCAAATTTTTCAAAGTAAATTGCAGTCTTATAAAGATTTACCGATACGTATCTCTGAATTCGGAAGTTGTCATAGACAGGAATCATCTGGTTCATTACATGGGTTAATGCGAGTACGTGGATTTACTCAAGATGATGCTCATATTTTTTGTACTCAAGAACAAATAAAAAAAGAGTTAAATGATTGTATTCATTTATTACTTGATTTATATAATACTTTTGGTTTTAAAAAAATTTTTATTAATTTTTCTACTCGTCCTACAAAAAGGATTGGCAGTGAAAAAATGTGGAATCAAGCAGAAAAAGATTTAGAGTATGTGCTAAAAAAAAATAATTTATCATTTCAATATCAAAGTGGAGAAGGAGCTTTTTATGGTCCTAAAATTGAAATATCTTTAGAAGATAATTTGCAAAGAATATGGCAATGTGGAACTATTCAATTAGATTTTTATTTAGCGCAACAGTTAAATGCTTATTATATTGACAAAAATAATGTAAAAAAAAATCCAATTATTATTCATAGGGCTTTATTAGGATCGATAGAAAGATTTATAGGTATTTTACTTGAAGAATTTAAGGGTAAATTACCGATATGGTTATGTCCTATTCAAGTGAATGTAATTAGTGTTTCTATATTACATTCTTCATATGTACAAAAAATAGTACAAAAATTATTATTACATGATATTCGGGTTATTTTTGATGTAACCAATACTAGTGTTGGATTTAAAATTCGTTCTTCTATTGTACAAAATATACCATATACTTTAATATGTGGAGATAAAGAAATACAGAATAAGTATATTACAATAAGAAATAGATTTAGTAATAAACAATACAAATCTACAATTGATATTTTTATTAACAATATTATAAATAATATTAAAAATCGTAGTATTCAAGATTTTATAATGGAGGGTTAGGGTATTAAAGTCGGAAAAAAAAATCAATTATCTCGTTCGTATCGCGTTAATTATGAAATTCGTTCTATTGAAGTGCGGTTAACGGGATTACAGGGCGAATCATTAGGAATTGTTAGTGTTCATCAAGCTCTGGAAAAAGCTAAAATAGATGGTTTTGATTTAGTTGAGATCAGTCCAAATTCTAAGCCTCCAGTATGTCGTATTATGAATTATGGTAAATTCTTGTACGAAAAAAACAAAGCTCTAAAAAAGCAAAAAAAAAAACAAAGGATTGTTCAAATTAAAGAAATAAAATTTCGTCCAAATACTGATGAAGGTGATTATCAAGTTAAATTAAGAAATTTGATACGATTTTTAAAGGATGGTAATAAAATAAAGATTACTTTGAGATTTAGAGGTAGAGAGATGACTCATAAAGATATTGGTATAAATATGTTAAATCGCTTAAAAAATGATTTGTCTACCTTGACTTATGTTGAGTCTTTTCCTACAAGAATTGAAGGTCGACAAATGATCATGATGTTATCTCCAAAAAGATAAATTATATTACTAATTAGTATACATTTTTATTAAAAATATATTTTTATTTTGGAATTTTTATGCCTAAACTTAAAACATTACGTAGTGCCGCTAAAAGATTTAAAAAAACTGCTTCAGGTCAATTTAAACGTAAACAAGCAAATTTACGTCATATTTTAACTAAAAAAAGTACTAATAAAAAACGTGATCTTCGTAAAAAAATTATTCTTTCTTCATCGGATTATGCTAGGGTTAATAATTTTCTTCCTTATTTATGATTCTAGAAGAATAATTTTGACAGATTATATGTATATAGGAGATTTTTGATGGCACGTGTTAAAAGAGGTGTTACTGCACACGCTCGTCATAAAAAAATAATTAATTTAGCAAAAGGATATTATGGAGCGCGTTCCCGAGTATATCGTGTTGCAAAACAAGCAGTTATTAAAGCTGGACAATATGCTTATAGGGATAGGCGTAATAAAAAAAGAAATTTTCGTAAATTATGGATTATTAGAATTAATGCAGCTGCACAAAATTATAATTTATCATACAGTAGATTTATTCACGGATTAAAAATATCTTCCGTGAATATTAATCGAAAAATGTTAGCAGAAACAGCAATATATGATAAAGTTGCATTTGAAGCATTGATAAGATGTTCAAAAAATTCTATACATTTGTAATAAATTAATAAAAAATTTTATAAATTTATCAGAGGGAGAATCATTAATCTCCCTGTGTACATTAAAAATTTTTATTTTTTGTATGTATTTTATACAATAAATATATTGGTATACACGTGAAACTACAACAAGAAATATATAAATCAATACAAAAAATCTTATATCATGCTATGTATGAAATAAAAAAAATAGATGATATTACGTCACTTAACAATTTTAAATCGAAATATTTAGGAAAAAACAGTGTTTTATGTTTTTATTTTTCTAAATTAATTACTCTGGAAATTTCAGAACGTATACAGTGTAGTGTTTTTTTAAATAGTTGTAAAAAAAAAATTCAAGATAAGATTAATTATAAAAAAAAGAAGTTACAAGATAATCAATTAAATCAACAAAAAAATAAACATTTTTTGGATTGTACCTTACCGGGTAGAAAAATTGAAAAAGGTAATTTACATCCTCTTACTGTTATCATTAATGAGATCAAAAAATTTTTTAATTATTTAGGCTTTAAAACATTTTACGGTCCAGAAATAGAGAGTACATATTATAATTTCGATGCTTTAAATATACCAAACGATCATCCAACTAAAAGTATGAATGATACTTTTTGGTTTGATATAAATCATGTATTACGAACACAAACATCTAGTGTACAAATTAGAATTTTAGAGAAATATTCTGTTCCTATACGTGCAATTGTTCCTGGAAAAGTATATCGTCGTGATTATGATCACACACATACACCTATGTTTCATCAAGTTGAAGGCTTAATTGTGGATACTTCAATTTCTTTTTCACACTTAAAATGGATTTTAGAGAATTTTATTGTTAAAATTTTAAATAAAAATGTAAAAGTACGTTTTCGTAGTTCATATTTTCCTTTTACTTGTCCTTCAGCTGAAATGGATATTCAAGATAAACACGGAAAATGGTTAGAAATATTAGGATGCGGTATGGTTCATCCAAATGTTTTAAAATACTGTAATATTGATAGTAATACGTATTTAGCTTGTGCTTTTGGCATTGGTGTAGAAAGAATAGCTATGTTAAAATATGCAGTTTCTGATATTCGTTATTTTTTTGAAAATGATATACGATTTTTAAAACAATTTTATAATAGTGAGAAATATTAATGAAGTTTGGAGAAGAATGGTTATATAATTGGGTTGATCCGTCTATTTCAAGTACACAGATATGTGAACAATTAACAAATTTTGGTTGTGAAGCGGAATGTATTCCTAATAAACAGATTTATGTAAAAAACACAATTATTGGTCAAGTTATTTGCAAACAATTGTGTTCTACTAATAAAAAATTAATAAGATATACAGTACGTGTATATTATGATACAAAAATTTATGTTTTGTTCAAAGATAAAAAATATCTAGTAGTAGGAACTAAAATATCAATTATTTTACCTAATTTGAATTCAAAAAAAAATACATCTTCTGTATTATCAAATGTTAAAAAAAATAGATTAAATGGTACTTTTGGTTCATATCATTTATTAGGAATAGAACAGAATAATCACGATATTGTTATTTTTACACATAACGCTTTAATTGGATTAAATTATAATCACTATATACATATAAATAAATATATAATAAAATTTTTTATTCCATTTAATAGAGTAGATTTACGTTCTATTTGGGGTTTGTCGCGTGAAATAGCTTTGTTAAATAATTTGCCTATACCTAAATTGAAATATCAAGATGTATTATTACGTTCTCATGCTTGTAATAATAGTATAGATATTACTATTAAGCATGATTATATACAATATATTTTTTGTGAAATACATTCTGTGCAGTTTTGGTCTATTTTACCAATTTACATTCAAGAAAGATTAAGACATGCAAGTATGCTTACAGATAATATAATTATAAACATTATTAATTATATCTTTATTGAAACTGGTCATTGGTTTCATATATTTGATTTAGACAAATTAAACAATAAATTAAATATATATAGTTTAGAAAAAAAAGAATTTGTTCGTAATATTCATAATCAAAAAATTTATTTACAAAAAGGTACTATTGTTTTATCAGATTCTAAAAATATTTTATCTTTTGAAGATATGGAATATTCTGGATGTTGTAGAGTTAGTCGTCATACAAAAAATTTATTTCTAGGATCTATATGTTTTGATCCTATGTTTATACAACAACGATGTTTATTAGCACCTTCGATTGACAGACAACTAGAATACTCTAAATATAATATATATCCTTCTTTACAAAAAAACATTTTTCAATATGCACAGAAATTGATAACAAGTATATGCGGAGCAAAATCTTCTGCTTTTAAAGAGTATCATATGAAGAATTGTATTAGTGAGTCCCCTGTATTGTTATTAAAACTTGAAAAGTTAAATAAAATTACTGGAATTTCTTTTTTTAAAGAAGATATATTATCTATTTTAAAGATTTGTCGTTTTTCTTTTTATGAAGATAAAAATATTTTTTATGTTATACCGCCTTTTTGGCGTACCGACATTAGAATTGTTGAAGATGTAGTGAGTGAAATTATTCGAGTTTATGGTTATAAAAAAATTGTATCAACACCACCTACAGAATATATGAATATTATGTCGAATAAGAATAAAAATATATCACTATCACGAATTAAATTATTTCTGATAGATCGTGGATATTTTGAAATTATTTCATATAGTTTTATAAATTCTATGACACATAAATATTTCCTGTCAGATGACAATATTATAAAAATATGTAATCCTATTTCTAATGATATGTCAGAAATGAGATCATCAATATGGATTAATTTATTGAATTGTATTGCTTACAATCAAAAACGTCAACAAGAATCTATTCGTATTTTTGAAACTGGATTATGTTTTTTTTCGAATAAAAACAATTGTGCTTCTATAATTCAAAAAGAATATTTATCTGGTGCAATGAGTGGTTTTTTTAGTCGTCGTGAATGGTACTTAAAAAATAGAAAAGTTGATTTCTATGATTTGAAGGGTGATATTGAATCTATTTTAAATATTTGCGGTAAATTAAATCATGTAGAATTTATTTCAGAAAAATATATTGGATTATGCCCTAAACAAAGTGCAGGAATTTATTTATCTGGCCAATTGATTGGTAGAATTGGTGTATTAGATGTTTCTCTTCATCGAATTTTTGATTTAAAAGATTCAGTTGTTTTATTTGAAATTATGTGGGAAAAAATTAATAGTTCTTCGATTATTAAGAAAAAATCTGTATCTTTATTACCAAATAGTAAAAGAGATATTTCTATATTAGTGTCTGATACTATTTTAGCTAAAGATATTTTAAATGTATGTCATGATAGTATTAGTATCCATACTTCAGATATATATATATATGACATATATACTGGACCAAATATTCCTTTTAAAAAAAAGAGTGTTTCTATTTGTTTTATTTTTCAAAGTACTGATATCATGTTACATGAATCAAAAATTAGTTCTAATATTTTAAAGTGTATAAAGGAATTAAAAAATAAATTAGGAGCAGTTTTAAGAGATTAAATTAATATCGTTATAACTAAGATATAAATTTTAGGTTATTTATTTAAGAATAATTAAGTATATAAATACAAGAAATATGATAGAAATTTTTGTATAAAGATAAGTGAATATTTAAAAAAGGAAATAAAAATGGTTTAATTTTATAAATTTCATTTAAAAATAAAACATAATAATTGAAATGAACTTCAAAAAAAATAATAAAAAATTTTATTTTTAATAAAATAATAGTTTTTAAGTCTTTTTTAGAATTCTAATATGGTAGAAAATTTTCATAATGTATTGTTTATTAATATATTTAAATATTTTATATGTTCTAAATGTGATGTTTTTTATTAAAAATTTGTATAAAAATAAAATGTTTGTTTGATTTTTTTAGATTTTTATTTAATTTTTAAGTATTATTTTTAAAAAAATAGATATTGATATAAATAATTTTAGATTTTTTTTTTAGCAAGAAATTTTCTTACATAGTAAATATATAAGTTCATATTTTTTTATGTAATGAATATTAGTATTTTTCATCTATTAGTACGCTACTGGATAGCGTGCATAATTTTTATTATAATATTATACTTAAATTATACACGTAATCTCAGAATTTTTTATAATTTTATTATATATTAAAATTTAATATATAAATTTTTTGTATGTATATAAAATATCTTGTAGTCATTTTATGCATATAGGATTGTTTTTTTATAAATTAGAAAAATTAGTAATATATAAAAATATTTCTTGTATCTTCTGTAGTATAAAAATACGATGTGAACGTATTTCTATATTTAAATCATATACAAAGGATTTTTGAAAAAATATTTCTATAGGTTCACATAATTTTTTAATACATTTTAACAAATATAAATAATTTATATTTTTATTTTTATCTAGTATTGTTCTTATGTATTGAATATGCTTAATTAATTTGTTCTCATGTGTTAAGAAATTTTTAGTGCAATTTAAGTAATGTGAATTTAGTTTTATAAGTTTTATTTTTTTTGGAATTTTGGAAACAATATTGTTGATTCTTTTATAAGTATTAAGAATTTTTTTAAAGTCATATTTTTTTTTGAAATCGGTAAGCGCGTTGATTCGTGAATTAATATCATAAAGATTAGATAATTGTAATGATAAAACCGATAAAATTGTTTTTTTTTTATGTTTTTTTGTATATAACGATATGTATTTAGAATATATAAAATTTAAAATTGATTTTTTTATTATTTTTGTATTTTGTATATGAGGATATAAATTAATAGATTTGGCAATTATTTTTAAAAGATTAATATTTATTTTTTTTTCAATTATAATTCGAATAATTCCTACAGCTGCTCTACGTAAAGCAAATGGATCTTTTTTGTTGGTAGGTTTTTTTCCTATACTGAAAATTCCGATAATAGTATCTATTTTATCCGCAATACTTAATACACAAGATATTTTTTGAGTTGGTATATTAGATTGTGAAAAATTTGGTAAGTAATGCTCTTTAATAGCAAGTGCGACTTTTTTATTTTCTTGGTTATATAACGCATAATACATACCAATAGTTCCTTGAAGAGCAGAAAATTCTGTTACGATATTAGTAGTTAGATCGCATTTGGATAAAATGGCAGCTTTTTGTGTTAATAAAATGTTAGTTTTAATTTTATGAGCAATATATTGACTTAATTTACTTATCCTTAAAGTTTTTTCATACAGTGACCCTAATTTTTTATGAAAAGATATGTTTTTTAATAATGTTAATCTTTTTGCAAATATTATTTTTTGATCTGTATTGATAAAAAAATTTACGTTACTTAATTTTGAATGCAATATTTGCTCATTTTCTTGAATTATTTTTTTATAGTTTAAAGTATCAACGTTGCTAATAAAAATAAAATTATTTGTTATAATATTCGTTATTTTGTCATATAAAGGAAAATATTTTTGGCTATTTTCCATAGTATACGCTAATACTTCTTCAGGTATTTTTAAGTATTTTTTTTTAAATGTAGCTAAATGTGCTACTGGCCATTCTACTGAAGCTGTAATTTCTTCTAGTAATTTTTCATTTATATTTACTGATTTTTTAGCTTTTTTAGATAAATATTGTATTTGACTAAATATTTTTTTTTTTCTTTCTTCGTGATCAATTAGAATATATTTTTTTTTAAATAATTCAGTTGTATATTGATTTGCATGAGTAAAAATTATTTTTTTAGGCATCATTAAAAAATGTCCATAAGAAATATTTTTATAAGTAATACCAGGCATATTTAATGAAATATTTTTATCATCTAACAATATCATAATATTACGTATTGGACGAGAGAATCGTATAGAAGTAGTATTCCATATCATAGATTTTTTTAAAGGTATTTTTTTTATTGCATGAGAAATAATGTGTATTAAAGTTTTTTTCAATGAAACTATTTTCTTTAAACTAGCATATGCAATATGTTTAGTGTTTTTAATGCATTGAGTTTCAATCTGTTGTGCAGGTATATTATATTTTTTTGACCATAGTGTTGCTGAAGGAGTAATTTTTTTATTGGAATTAAATGATTCTTGAGCAGAAGGACTTATTTTTTTTATATGTATATATTTATTGGAACATGATAAAAAAAAAATTTTTACAGCTATTTTTTTAGAAGTATAGTATAAAAATATAGATTCGTATTTAATGTTATTTTTATGAAGTTTTTTCTGTATAGTTACATAAAAAAATTGGGCTATAGTAGTTAGCTCTTTGCTAGGTAAATCTTCTGTTTGTATTTCTATTAATAATGTTTTTTTTTTCATTTTTTACTCTTTATTTTGATTATATATATATTGTATAGCAATTTTTTTTATTTGTTTTCGTATATTTAAGATGTGTTCAGTTCGATCTGTTGTTGATAATATTTTTTTACAATCTAATAAATTAAAATAATGAATAGCATGTAACATTTGTTCATATGCTGGAATAGACAAAGGAATAGTGAGGTTTATTAGTCTATTTGCTTCTTGTATATGCAGTGTAAATAATTTTAATATCTGTTTTGTATCAGAAAATTCAAAATTATATGAAGAATTTTCTTGCTCTTGATGTAAAAATATATCTGAATATTTTGTTTTAGTTGTATTTCTACTAGTGTCCCATAAAATATCATAGATATTATTTATATTTTGTAAGTGCATAGAAATTCTTTCCAAACCATATGTAACTTCAATAGTTGGTTGGTTACAAGTAATACCACCCATTTGTTGAAAGTATGTTATTTGAGAAATTTCCATTCCGTTTAACCATACTTCCCATCCTAAACCAGAAGCTCCAAGTGTAGGATTTTCCCAATTATCTTCCATAAATCTAATATCGTTATTCTTGATATCCATTCCAATTTTTTTTAAAGAAGATAAATATAGTTTTTGAATATTATTTGGAGCAGGTTTCATAATTACTTGAAATTGAAAGTAATGTTGTAATCGATTAGGATGGTTTGTATATCGTCCATCTAATGGTCTTCTGGAAGGTTGCAAGTAGGCTATTAAAGAAGATTTTTTTTTAAGAATACTAAAAAAAGTATGATGATGGAATGTAGCTGCTCCTATAGAGATATCTAACGGTTGTAGAATGATACAGTTATGTTTACGCCAAAATTTTTGTAGTGTATAAATTGTTTTATAAAACGTGTTGTGATGAATAGACATAATTTTTCTTTTTTTAATAGTTTTAGAAATGTGGGTAATATATATTGTAATATTACTTTGATATAATTTTTACGTTATTTTGATTATAGTCTTACATACAAATGTGATATTTATTGCATAAATATTAAAAAATTAATAATATTTTTTATCACTTATATAAGCAAAATACAAAAAACATTGTAAATATTTTATGATATTTGTATATTAATTATAATCAATCTAGTATTCTGATACTAGATTTATTTTTTATAAGATATCAATTTTAAATAGGAATAATTAATTATATATGAAATATATAGGTGCACATGTAAGTACTAAAGGGGGTTTAGAAAATTCTGTATTACGGGCGCATCAATTAGGAGCAACAGCTTTTTCTATTTTTGTATATAATCCATTGCGATGGATAAATTCTCCGTTACAGAGAAATATTATATATAATTTTAGAGAATCTTGTAAAATATATCATTATTCTCCTTTGCAAATTTTGCCGCATAGTAGTTATTTAATTAATTTAGGTCATCCGCAAAAAGAACTGAATAAAAAATCATGTGAAACTTTTATTAAGGAAATTAAATGTTGTTATGAATTGGGTTTAATAATGATTAATATTCATCCTGGTAGTCATTTATATCAGATTACAGAAAAAAAATGTTTAGAAAATATTTCTAATTCCATAAATTTTGTATTGAGTAAAACACGCAAAATCATTGTTGTTTTAGAAAATACCGCTGGTCAAGGAAGTAATATTGGGTATTGTTTTGAGCATTTATCATTTATTATCAATAAAATTGAAGATAAATCTCGTATTGGTGTATGCTTGGATACTTGTCATTTATTTGCTGCAGGATATCGATTAAATAAAAAAAATGATTTTTTAGAAACATTTAAAAAATTTGACAGTTTAATTGGTTTTCAATATTTATCAGGAATTCATATTAATGATTCTAAAGGAAGTTTTAATAGTCGATTAGATCGTCATCATAATTTAGGATATGGAAAAATAAAAAAGAATGTTTTTTCATGGATCGTTCAAATTGTTGAATTCAAAAAAATTCCAATGATTTTGGAAACTAAAGATACAAGTATGTGGAAAAATGAAATTTGTTGGTTAAAAAAACAGTCTATGTTGAATTCTAGAAAAATTTTAAACGTATAAGATATTATCTTATGTTATATTGATATTTAAGTAATGTGATTTATTAATTAGATTTTTTTTATTATTAGTTGGAGTTGTTTATATGATAAAATTACATGCAATTTTCCGTGATAAACGAGGTACTAGTAATAGTCGCTATATACGCAAAATATATCGTCGTGTTCCAGGAGTAATATATGGTAAAAAAAAATTAAATCAAGAACTATGGATTTCTTTAGAACATGATGTAATTTTTAATTTGCAAAAAAATATTGAATTTTGTTCACAAAAAATTGTGATTATTTTAGAAGAGAAAAAATTTTTTGTTATTGTTAAAGATATTCAATATCATGCTTTCAAATCTATGTTATTACATATAGATTTTTTTTGTGTGGATATGGAAAAATAAGATAATAATTTAATATTTTATATGTTTAATTTTTATAAAAAATAATTGTAGTACATAATGTTTAATGATTTTTCTTTCTAATATTCTGTATCGGCACGTTTTTTGTATTAATACAATTTATAGAATTGTTTTTGTATTAAATTTTTCGTGCCGATTATTTTTATTTTGATTTTGATTGTTTAAAGTTTAAATTATTTTTATCTATTAAATTTTTTTAACAATATAAAAATATTTTTTAGAAATTAAATTTTTATATTTTATTTTAAATATATATATAATAATAGTTAAACATAAAAAAATTTTTAATTGTAATTAATATTTTTATGTAAATGTATTTATGTAAAGTAAATTAAAATTATGTTTTAAATATTAATCTTTGAATGTACAGTGTATTTAATTTAATTTGATAATAGGAATATGTAAAAATATAATTCAAATGTTTATAATTTTAATAAAATAATTTTTTAATAAATTAAAAAATTATTAATATTTTAATAATAAAACTATATATATTTACATTTTTTAAAATCAGATGAATTCGATTAAGAAAAATTTTTTATTTAAATGATTAATTGTATTATATATACATGATTATATATCAAATAAATAATAGTTTGCTAATAGCAAAATATTCATCACAATAATTGTTTTTGCTGTTTTATTTAACTATTACAAATAATTTTAAAAAATAAAGTGATTTTAATATATAATACCTAATATTTCAGATATATGTAAATATAAATTAATTTAAAATTATTTTTAATAAAGACACTATTTCTAATATAGTATTTTCAATATATTATATTGATATATATATATGAATTTTGTTATTTTTTTAATAAATTTAAATTTTATCTATAAATAAGATTATTTTAAGATAAGTATTTTACTACATAAAAATACAGTTTTATAAAATAATGTAATATAGGTGAATGTACATAAAAATATATATCAATGTTTAGTTGATATTTCAGAGATATATGATAAATATCATTATTAATAACGTAATTGGTTGACTTTTTTTACGCATCATCACTGTTAATTGTACTATACAAAAGTATCTTATAAATAATGTTTTTCTTATGAATGATCTTATGTATTTAACAATAATTAATTAATTAATTAATTAATTAATTAATTTTTAATTACATAGAGATGATTAAAAATTCAACGTGGTAAATATATGAATAGAATTATGTATAAAAAACATATTCCGGTAAAAAGATTTGGTCAAAATTTTTTAAAAAATGATATTATTATAAAAAAAATTATACAAAGTATGAATTTAAATAATTTTGATAATGTTATAGAAATTGGTCCTGGTTTAGGCGCGCTAACATTCCCTATATGTGAGATTATAGATAAAATTACTGTACTTGAAATAGATGAAAATATAATATTTTTTTTGTTGTGTCATAAGTATAATAAAAAAATGAATATTATTTTAACTGATGTTATGAAGTTTGATTTTCGATATTTTTTTTCTTTGAAAAAAGATGTTTTTTACAGATTAGTAGGTAATTTGCCCTACAATATTTCCATTTGTTTTTTTTTAAAAATGATTTTGTATAATTTACATATTTATGATATGCATTTTATGTTTCAAGAAGAAGTAGCGTATCGTCTATTAGCTAATCCTGGACATAAAAAGTATGGAAAATTAAGTGTTATGGCTCAATTTTTTTATAGAATTACGCCCATTACTCCAGTAGATAAATTTGATTTTTTTCCTAAACCAAAAATAAATTCTATTTTTTTACGATTTGTTCCATATAATCATAAATATGATGATTATAGCATAGAAAAGTATTTTTTTGCTTTAGAATTAATTACTCGCACTGCTTTTCAACATCGACGTAAATTATTAAAGAGTAATTTATCTAATATTTTTTCTGAAAAACTTTTATTAAAATTAAATATCCATTCATTTTTTCGCGCTGAAAATGTTTCAGTGTATCAGTATTCATTATTAGTAAAAAATTTTTTAAAATCATATACTTAATCATATTATTTTATACACAATAAATAAAATATTTTTTTAAGAAATAGCTTTTTTATGAAATTTCATGTTGTAAATATATGTAAATACTTTTATTGTAAGGATATTTATATGACTTTTTTATATTTTTATATTTATAACTATAAAATTTTATAATAGTGGATTATATTTTTGTAACAGTGGATTTTATTTGGTTATATAGTTATATTATTATGTAACTATATATCTATATAATTCTGTGGTTATATAATTATATAATGATTTCATTTAGAATGTTTTATTTAAATAATATCAGTATTTTGTATTACATATTTTATTTTATATTAAAAAATAAAATATAATTATCAATTATTTTTTAGATTTTAATATAAAACAATTCATATAATTTTTAATTATATTTACGTAAATAAAAATATTTATATAAATATTCAATAATAATTATTTTATTAATTAAAATTTATTGTGATGTATGTCTTGTAAACATAGTATATTTTTTTTTCCAATATATTTTAGTGCAGAAACAGTAGCAAATGCTCCATTTAACGTAGAATCATAATGTATTTTATATTTTAAAGCCATATTGCGTATTTTTCGTGTTTCTATATTTTTTTTGTTATCTACAGCAGTGTTTATAATGTATATATATTTTTTATTTTTTATGAAATCCTGAATGTTTGGTCGTCCTTCGTAGATTTTGCTAACTAATTCTGCTTTAATTCCTGTAGATTTTAATTTTAAAAATGTCCCTCGTGTTGCTTCTATATTAAATCTTAGTTTTCTTAATTGTATGGCAATATCTATAATAGAATTTTTATCTTTTTTTTGTACAGACAATAATACTATTCCTTTTGTCTTTAAGTGTATAGATATTCCTAACATAGCTTTATAGAATGCTAGTGCAAAGTTTTTTCCTAAGCCCATCACTTCTCCGGTAGATCGCATTTCTGGTCCTAACATAGGATTGGTTTCTGGAAATTTATTAAATGGTAATACTACTTCTTTTACAGAATAATGTTTTGGTTTAATTCTTTTGATGTATTTCTGTTGTGATAAAGTGTTTCCACAAATTACACGCATCGCTATTTTGGCTAAAGGAATACCTAGAGCTTTTGAAATAAAAGGAATGGTTCGTGAAGCCCTTGGATTTACTTCTAAAATAAATATTTTTTTATTTTTAACGGCAAATTGAATATTGATTAATCCAAGCACTCTTAATTCAATAGCTAAAATTTTTGTTTGTTTTTCTATTTCTTTTTCAGTTTGTTTATCTAGAGTATAAACAGGTAGAGCGCATGCTGAATCTCCAGAGTGTATTCCTGCTTGTTCTATATGTTCCATAATTCCTCCCACAAAAACTTTTTTTCTATCACAAATTGCATCTACATCTATTTCAGTGGCATTATCTAAATATTGATCTAATAAAATTGTTTGTTTTTTTGATTTTTTATCGCGATTTTGAAAATATTCAATGAGATGGCTATCACTATAGATTATTTCCATTTCTCGACCACCCAGAACATATGAAGGGCGAACAATAATTGGATATCCTATTTTATTAGATTTTTTTAGTGCGTCTTGAATACTATTAGAAGTGTAATTTTTAGGTTGTTTTAATTGTAATCGATTGATAATTTTTTGAAATTTTTTTCTGTTTTCAGCAATATCAATATATTTTGGTTGGGTTCCTAATATTTTTATTTTTTCTTTTTGAAGGTTTTTAGCTAATTTTAAGGGTGTTTGACCACCATATTGAATAACAATACCCATAGGTTTTTCTATGCGTATAATTTCTAAAATTTCTTCCAATGCAATAGGTTCAAAATATAATCTATCAGAGATGTCATAATCAGTAGATACAGTTTCTGGATTACAATTGATCATAATTGTTTCATAATTATCTTTTTTTAGTATTTGAGATGCATGAACACAACAATAATCAAATTCAATTCCTTGACCGATTCGATTGGGTCCGCTACCTAATATAATTATTTTTTTTGGATTTTTTGTAGGTAGTGATTCACATTCATCTTCCCAAGTAGAATACATATATGCTGTTTCTGTAGAAAATTCAGCTGCGCAAGTGTCTATGCGTTTATATGTAGGATGGAGTTTTAATTCATATCTTTTTTGACGTACATCTTTTTCTTGTACATTTATTAATTGAGAAATTCGTAAATCTGAAAAACCTTTAGATTTTAAATATTTTAGATTTATGTAATTTAAATCAGATAATTTTTTTTTTGCAGTATTTTTTTCTACTAAAATTAAATCTTGTATATTATTTAAAAACCAAGGATCTATATGTGTGAGCTGGTATATTTTTTTTATACTCCATTTTAAGCGAAAAGCTTCTCCTATATACCATAATCTTTCCGGACCAGTTTCTCGAAGTTCATGATATATTTTTTTTTTTAACAAAACAAGATTATTTATTTTATTTACTTTAATATTAATGTCAAATCCTGTAGATCCAATTTCTAAACTTCTAATTGCTTTTTGTAATGATTCTTGGAATGTCCGACCAATGGCCATAACTTCTCCTATAGATTTCATTTGAGTAGTAAGTCTATCATTACATTCATGGAATTTTTTAAAATCAAATCTGGGTATTTTAGTTACAATATAGTCTATAGATGGTTCAAAAGCAGCTGGAGTGTTATTTCCTGTAATATTATTTTTAAGTTCGTCCAAAGTATATCCTATGGATAGTTTCGTAGAAATTCGTGCTATAGGAAAACCAGTAGCTTTAGATGCTAGAGCTGATGATCGAGATACTCTAGGATTCATTTCAATAACTATCATTTTTCCGTTTTGTGGATTTACTGCAAATTGAACATTAGATCCTCCACTAGTTACTCCAATTTTTTTTAATATCATAATTGCAGCATTACGCATATTTTGGTATTCTTTATCGCTTAATGTTTGAGCTGGAGCAACAGTTATAGAGTCTCCTGTATGTATTCCCATAGGATCTATATTTTCAATAGTACATACAACAATAAAATTACCGGACATGTCTCTGATTACTTCTAGTTCATATTCTTTCCAACCTATTAATGATTCATCAATTAACAATTCAGATATTGGAGATATCTCTAGACCAAGTAGACAGATATTTTTAAATTCTTCATAATTATATGCAATACCACCACCACTACCACCCATAGTAAATGAAGGTCGAATGATACAAGGGAAACCAATAGATTCAATTACTTTATTTGCTTCTTCAAAATTATGTGCAATACCACATTTTGCTGTATTTAAGTTAATAGCTTTCATAGATTTTTCAAAAGAAGATCTATTTTCTGCTTTTTGAATAGATTTAATAGTAACTCCGATTAATTCTACTTTATATTTTTTTAGTATCCCTTTTTTATGCAATTTTAAAACACAATTTAAAGCTGTTTGTCCTCCCATGGTAGGCAAAATGGCATCAGGTTTTTCTTTTTTTATAATTTCAGTAATGATCTTTACGTCAATGGGTTCAATATATGTTCTATCAGCCATATCAGGATCAGTCATAATAGTTGCTGGATTTGAGTTTATTAGTATGACCTTGTATCCTTCTTCTTTTAGAGCTGCACAAGCTTGAACCCCGGAATAATCAAATTCACACGCTTGTCCAATGACAATAGGTCCTGAACCTATAATTAAAATAGAATGTATATCGTTTCTTTTAGGCATTTTTTAATTCCTGATTTTGCATGTTTTTAATGAATTTATCGAATAATATATGAGTGTCATGGGTACCCGGAGTAGATTCAGGATGTCCTTGAAAACTAAAAGATGGATGATTTTTTACAGCGATACCTTGAATAGTATTGTCAAATAAAGATACATACGTAACAGTCACATTTTCTGGTATTGAGAATTTATCAACGGTGAAGTTATGATTTTGTGTGGTTATAAAAACTTTTTTAGTATATATATTTTGAATTGGATGATTAGATCCATGGTGCCCAAATTTCATTTTGGTAATTTTTGCTCCTAATGATAAAGCTAAGATTTGGTGTCCTAAACAAATTCCAAAAATAGGAATTGGTAAATTTAATAATTTTTTCGTGTCTTTAATAGCTTTAGTATATAATCTAGGGTCTCCTGGACCATTAGATAATAATATTCCTGATGGTTTTAAAGAAACTACTTTTTCTATAGAAGTAGTTGGAGATATTAGCGTGATTTTGCAGTTTTTTTCATGTAAAATGTTTAATATACTAGTTTTAACTCCAAAGTCATATACAGCAACATGAAATTTTTTTTTTTGATACATATCATTTATTGATTTCTCTGGTATCCATTCTTGAAGATTTTTTACTCCGATTGATATATTTTTTTTGTTTTTTTTTTCTTTTTTATAACGTAGGATGTTTATAATAGCTTTTTTTTTATTCATATACAGTTCTGATTGTATACATCCATACTGTGAACCATTTTTTCGTAAAATATGAGTAAGTTTTCTGGTATCAATGTTTGATATTGCAATAATTTTTTTTTTTTTTATATATTCTGATAAATCTTGTATACTACGAAAATTGCTACTTATTGACGATATTGACTTAGTTATAATACCTTTGGCAAAAATTTTTTTAGATTCTTCATCTTGTTCGTTAGTTCCAATATTACCAATGTGAGGATTAGTAAATGAAATTATTTGGCCGTAATATGAGGGATCTGTTATGATTTCTTGATATCCAGTCATGGCAGTATTAAAAACTATTTCTCCAATTGTTTCACCTTCAATACCTTCAGAAATTCCGTAAAAAATAGTTCCATTTTCTAAAATCAAGTGTGCTAATTTTGTCATAAAATTTTCCTGATATATATTTCACAGATATGTAAAAAATATTTGTTTATTAGTAACTGATATTTTATATTTATACTGTATACTATTATGAAATAAGAATACTTTTGATAACATTATTCATGCTATACAAACCTTTCTTTTTATTATGTATCCATCTAGCTGCTTGTATAGCTCCTTTTGCAAAAATAGAACGATGAGTAGCTGTATGTTTAACGGAAATTTTTTCATATTTATTTGCAAATAATACAGTATGTTTTCCGATTGTATTGCCTTCTCTGATAACTGAAAAACCAATTTTATTTTTCTTTCTTTTTCCTACATTTCCGTATCTTGAAAATATGGCTGATTCAGAAAATTTCCAATTCATAGATTTAGAAATAATTTTTCCTAATTGTAACGCAGTTCCTGATGGGGCATCTATTTTATTTCTATGATGAGATTCTATTATTTCTATATCAGTATTTTTGCCTAATATTTTAGATATATATTGTATTATTGTATGCATCATATTAATGCCAATACTAAAATTAGGTGAATATAATATTGGAATTATTTTAGATGCTTTTTTTATAGTTTTCATTTGCATGGAAGTAAATCCAGTAGTACCAATAATTATTTTTTTTTTATTTTTAATACAATATTCTATTATTTTTAGCGTTACATTTGGTTTACTAAAATCAATTATTGTATCAAATGGTAAAGCATGTTTATTTTTTTTTAGTTTTTTAAAAGTAGTAAAAAAAATTGTTTTATCTGAATACTTTTCTTTATTGTAACTAGCATGTGTACGTGTGTGTTTTTCTTTAATTAACGCGTAGATTAATTTAATATTTTTCTGCTTTACTGCTTCTTTGGTTAACATTTTTCCCATTTTACCTAATGCTCCAGATATAACTATACTAGTATTTATGTTTTTCATTTTTATATCTTACCCTTATTAACGTAATGTATAATGATTTTTAAAAAATATATTGTATGTATGCAAATAATTTTTTTAAAATCTTGTTTTTGTATAAAAAAAAGAATCTATATTTATTATTACATAACATTGTTGTTTGTATATAAATAAATATTCTTGGATACGATAAAAGCATGTAATATGAATGTATTTAAAATAGAATTTTATATTGAATAATTTCTGTAGATATATTTTTAATATATATTTTTGTAGATTCATTTTTTTTATAAAAAAATATGTTGATTTTCTTTTTTATTGATATTTTTTAGACATCTACAACAAAGATTCATAATATTTTTGATAAATCTATTTTTCTTTGAATAATGCCAACATCTTGGACATTTTATTTTATTACTTTTTTTTATTGTGATTTTTAAGTTTTTTACGGAGTTACTTTTATAAGCTATTTTAGGTGCATTAGAATATCGACATAATTGTGTTTCAGATACTAAAAATATAAATTTTAATTCGGTGTTAAAAGAGAGCAGTATTTTAAATAAATTTTTATCTACATATAAAATTAATATTATTTCAAGTGAATTGCGTATATATTTGGTTGTTTTTTCTTGTTCAATAAATTTGTTGACTTCATTTCTTATAGTGAATATTTTTTTCCAAAAAAAAGCGTTATAATAAATTTTTTTTGAAGGAAATCGTATTTTTTTAAACCATTTTTCTGTAAATATAGATATTTTTGTATTCTCTTTAAAATAATTCCATGCTTCTTCTGCTGTGAATGATAATATTGGAGCAATCCATCGTATAAGATAATGTAAAATATAAAATATAGCGGTTTGCCCACTTCTTCTTGCTACACTGTTATTGTGTGTAGTGTATAATCTATCTTTGATTAATTCTAAATAACAAGATCCTAGTTTAATAGAACAAAAATTGATAATTTTTTGTACTACGTCATGAAAGTGATAAATTGAATAATTTTTGATAATTTTTTTTTGGTAATTATATGTTGTTTCTAAAATCCACTGATCTAATAACAATAGATTTTTATTTTTTACGGTATGGATAGATGAATTAAAATCAAAAAGATTAGAAAATAAAAATCGTATCGTGTTTCTAATTCTTCTATAATGTTCAGATGTTTGTTGTAAGATTTTATGAGATATAGACATATCGTTGGTATAGTTAGTGTATGCTACCCATAATCTTAAAATATCTGCCCCCCATTTTTGGATAATATCTTTTGGTTTTTGGTTATTTTTTAAAGACTTAGACATTTTTTGACCATGTTCATTAATAACAAATCCATGAGTTAAAACTGTTTTATATGGAGCTTTATTTTGTACAATTACTGATGTAATTAAAGATGACATAAACCAACCACGATGTTGATCTGATCCTTCTAAATACAAATCAGCTATATGGCTAGATGTTTGATAAGTATTATTTTTATATATTTTTAATTGGTGACTTGCTCCAGATTCAAACCATACATCAAGTACATCATTAATTTTTTCGTACATATCAGCATTGTCTTTTAACCATGTTTGTGTGGTAGATTTCCACCATACCATATAACCATATAATTGAATTTTTTGTTCTATTTTTTTCATAATAGATACTGTGTTAGGATGTAATTTTCCTGTTTTTTTATGTATAAATAATGGAATTGGAATACCCCAAGTTCTTTGTCTCGAAATACACCAATCAGGTCTATTTTTTAACATTTTTTTCATCTTGGTTTTTCCCCATTCTGGAATCCAATTAACTTGTTTAATTTTTTTTAATATTTTATTTTTTAATATAAGATTAGATGTTTTAATAAACCATTGTGGTGTAGCTCTATAAATAACTGGTTTCTTGTGACGCCAACAATGTGGATAAGAATGTTCAATGGTTTCGAAAAAAAATATTTTTCTTTTGCTTTCTAATAATTGTAAAATTATATTTTCTGCTTTAAAGATATGAAGATTATTTAATATGCTAAGTAATGGAATGTTATATAAGCCACGTGCATTGACAGTTTGATTAGGTTTTATGTTATATTTTTTACATGCAATAAAATCTTCATATCCATGGTCTGGAGACATATGCACAGCTCCGGTACCTAATTCATTAGATACGTGATTAGATAGTATTATAGGAACGACAATACTTAAAAAAGGGTGTATACAGTTTAAATTTTTTAGATTTTTTCCTTTTATACAACCTCTTATTTTCCAATTTTTTGTGTTAGTTTTTTTGAATAAACGTATTGCTAATTGTTCTTCACAAAGATAATATTTTTTTTTTATTTTTATCAGTTGATAATATAGATTTGGATTAATAGCAATAGCTTGACACGTTGGAAGTGTCCAAGGTGTAGTAGTAAAAATAATTATTGAAATATCGGTGCATTGTTTTTTTTTTTTTCTTTTTTCTATAAAAAATTTATCCTTTAATAAATTTTCATCTTGTATTTTAAATAAAACGTAAATAGAATATGAATTTTTTGTTTGATATTCTATTTCAGCTTCAGCAAGTGAAGATTGACATTGAAAACACCAATAAATAGGTTTTAGATCTCTATATATATATCCTTTTTTAATAATGCGAGATAGAACACGTATCGTGTTTGCTTGATTATTATAATCCATCGTTAAGTTTATATTTTTCCAATCAGCTAAAACTCCTAGCCTTATGAAATCTTTTTTCTGTCTATAAACTTGTTTTAATACATATTCATGACATTTTGTACGAAATTTTTGTTTATTTTCTTCAACTAATTTTTTTTTAAACATTTTTTCGACTTTTTGCTCAATAGGTAATCCATGACAATCCCAGCAAGGAACATATGGAGCAAAAAATCCTGACATACGTTTGGCTTTTAAAATAATATCTTTTAATATTTTATTAACAGCATGACCAATATGAATATCTCCGTTCGCATATGGTGGTCCGTCATATAAAAAAAAACATTTATTTTTTTTATTTCTTGAATTTATATGATCATATAATTTATTTTTTTTCCACTTTTTAAGTATTTCTGTTTCTTTTATAGATAAGTTTGCTTGCATAGAAAATTTTGTTTGAGGTAAATTTAAAGATGTTTTTATTTTTTTCATATATAATTTCCAAGTAATTATTAATTTGAATTTGTTTATAATACATAAATATATTAATATTATTGATATGTTTTTTTTGGTAGTATTTAAAATACATATTTTGTAAAAATTAATTTTTATTAACAATATAAATTCAGTACAGTAATAATTAAAATTATGTATTATATACAGTATTTTGATATCTTATTTTTAATAAATAAAATTTTTTATGTTTTTTTATGTATTAAATTAATATGTATAAAGGTACATTTTATACTTCTTAGTTGATATTATTGATTGTAAAATATATAGTAATGTTATATTAACATGAATCATTTAATTTATTGTATATAATAGTGTTATATTCAAATATACAATATAGACGTAAATAATATATATTTATTTAGTGATATTAATGTAATTTATTTAAAATTATTAAATTAGAATACATACTATTTATTTTTAATATTTTTATTTCAGGAGTTATAATTATTTTGGCAAATATAAAATCATCTAAAAAACATGCTGTTCTATCAGAAAAACGTAGAAAATGTAACGCGAGTAAACGGTCTATTATTAAGACATTTATGAAAAAAGTATATTTTTTTATTAAAGAAAAAGAAAAGAAAAAAGCCTACAAAGAATTTTGTGTGTTTCAATCTATTGTTGATAAATATGCTATTAAAGGAATTATACATACGAATAAAGCTGCTAGATATAAATCTATATTAATCAAAAATATTAAACAAATTTAATATATTTTATATTAAATTATATAATTTTATGACACAAGTATTGCATCTATTATATCGCTACATAGATAGCAATACCCTCTTTTTATTTATTGAGTTAGATTTTCAAAAAATCTTTTTACACTGTCAAAAAATCTTTTAGACTTAGGGCTGTTATTTTCTCCTTTAAAATCACCAAAACTTTTTCCTAATTGGTGTAATAAATTTTTTTGAGATCTATTTAGATTTACTGGTGTTTCTACTATTATTTTACATAATAAATCTCCTGGATATCTTTTTCTTACTGATTTAACCCCTTTTCCTCGTATTCGGAGTAATTTACCAGATTGTGTTTCAGAGGGTATTTTAAGTTTTAATCTCCCCTGTAAAGTAGGTACTTCTATCTCTCCACCTAAAGAAGCAGTAACAAAATTTATAGGTACTTCACAATGTAAATGATTGTCCTCTCTAGTAAAGATTGGATGTTTTTTTACATTTATTTGTATATACAGATCTCCTGATTGAGCTCCATACTGACCAGATTCTCCTTCATTATTTAATCGGATACGATCATTAGTATCTACTCCAGAAGGAATTTTAATAGATAATTTTTTAGACACTTTAATTCGACCTTGTCCATAACATATCTTGCATGGATTTTTTATAACTGTTCCTTTACCATGACAGGTTGGACAGGTTTGTTGAACACTAAAAAATCCTTTTCTCATATGTATTTGTCCATGTCCATGACAATATGTGCATGTCTGAGATTTTTTCCCATGTGCTGTTCCTTTTCCAGAACAGGAATGGCATGTACTTAATGTAGGAATTTTTATTTCTTTCGTAGTTCCCTGAACAGCTTCTTCTAATGTAAGATTAATGTTATATTGTAAATCTGATCCTTTTTCTGTATTTTTTTTTCTGTTATTTCCAAATATATCACCGAAAACATCACCAAATATATCATTTAAATCAGATGTAGAAGTAGTAAAGCTACTATGAAAATCTCCATTATTTCCATTTTGCTCAAATGCTGAATGTCCATATTGATCGTAAGCAGTTCTTTTCTTTTTATCACTTAAAACTTCATATGCTTGCTTTATTTTTTTAAACTGTTCTTCAGCAGTTTTATTTCCTTGGTTACGATCAGGATGATACTTTATAGCCAGTCTCTTATAAGCTTGTTTTATTTCGCGTTCACTAGCAGTATTAGAAACCTTTAAAATTGTATAGTAATCTTGTTGTGTCATGATTGATTATGGTTCCGAATAAAATTTATATAATGTGGGTGCAGAGAAAATTTTCTACACCCTTAACATAAAATTAGATATATTTTAGTATATTTAATATATATGTAATTAAATTTTGTTAACAAAAATATTTATTTTTTTTTATTTTTTTTCTTTGTCTTTAATTTCTTCAAATTCAGCATCAACTACATTTTCGTTTTTTTGTATGTTGTCGTCTTGATTGGAAGTATTATTTGGAGTTGATTCTTTTTTTAATAACTCTGTTAATTTTAAACTTAGCTGTAAAACTGTCTGTATATTTTTATTTATTTCTTCCTTATTTTCCCCTTTTAGGGATAATTCTAACTCTTGAAGAGATTTTTCAATATTCGATTTTGTTTCGGGATCAATTTTTTCTTGACATTCAGATAGTTGTTTTTTTGTGCTGTGAGAAATTTGGTCACCTTGATTTTTAACTTTTATTAGTTCTTCAAATTGTAAGTCTTTTTCAGAATTTTCTTGTGCATCATTAATCATTTTTTTTATTTCATCTTGATTTAATCCAGATGAAGATTGTATAGTTATTTTTTGTTCTTTTCCTGTTTTTTTATCTTGTGCGGAAACATGTAAAATACCATCTGCATCAATATCAAAAGTTACTTCAATCTGAGGAATTCCTCTAGGAGCTGCTTGAATACCATCTAAGTTAAATTGTCCTAAAGATTTGTTATCCAAAGCACGTTTTCTTTCACCTTGTAATACGTGTATAGTTACTGCAGATTGGTTATCTTCAGCTGTTGAAAAAGTTTGGCTATGTTTAGTTGGTATAGTTGTATTTTTATTGATTAACGGGGTCATAATACCACCCATTGTTTCAATTCCTAATGACAATGGAGTCACATCAAGTAATAATACATCTTTTACTGCTCCGGATAAAACTCCACCTTGAACAGCAGCTCCAATAGCTACAGCTTCATCTGGATTTACATCTTTTCTTGGTTTTTTTCCAAAAAATTCCGCTACTTTTTTTTGTACTAACGGCATACGAGTTTGACCGCCAACTAAAATAATGTCATGAATGTCTGATATTTTTAATTTAGCATCTTTTAATGCAACTTTTAATGGTTTTATAGATCTAATAATTAAATCTTCTACTAATGACTCTAATTTTGCTCTAGTAATTTTAACATTTAAGTGTTTAGGTCCGGTGGAATTTGCTGTAATGTATGGTAAATTTACATCTGTTTGTTTAGCAGAAGATAGCTCTATTTTTGCTTTTTCAGCTGATTCTTTTAATCTCTGCATAGCTAAAGGATCATTACTTAAATCTATTCCATTATCTTTTTGAAATTCTGATACTAAAAAATGAATTAGTCGATTATCAAAATCTTCTCCACCTAAATGTGTATCTCCATTAGTTGATAGCACTTCGAATGTTTTTTCTTTATCAACTTCATCAATTTCAATAATTGATATATCGAAAGTTCCTCCACCTAAATCATATACTGCGATTGTTCTATTACCTTTGCTTTTGTCCAGACCATACGCTAAAGCAGCTGCTGTAGGTTCATTGATTATTCTTCTCACCTCTAATCCAGCTATTTTTCCTGCATCTTTAGTCGCCTGTCTCTGAGCATCATTAAAATATGCTGGCACAGTAATAACTGCTTCAGTAACTTTTCCTCCTAAGTAATCTTCAGCAGTTTTTTTCATTTTTTTTAAAATTTCAGCAGAAATTTGGGGAGGAGCTATTTTTTCTTCTTTTATTTTTATCCATGCATCACCATTTTTTGATTGAACAATATTATATGGCATAATTTTAATATCACGTTGTACTTCTTCATCCTGAAACTTTCTTCCCATTAATCTTTTTATTGCAAATAGTGTATTTTTAGGATTAGTAATCGATTGTCTCTTTGCAGGTTGACCAACTAAAACTTCTTTTTCGTTAGTATATGCAATTACAGATGGAGTAGTACGTTCTCCCTCAGTATTTTCCAATACTTTAGCTTTGTTGTTATCCATAATAGCTACACAAGAATTAGTAGTACCTAAATCTATTCCGATAATATGTCCCATTATAATGATCCTTTAATGTAAATTTTTTTATTTTTCTAAAAATAATTTTATTAATTATAAATTAATAACGTTTTTGTGATTATTAAAAATCTTATAAAATAGATAATATTAATTAAATGGGGTCAGTTTGTTCTTCATCAAGGGTAAAAAAAAAATATAATTATATTTATTGCAATAAACGTGTAAATAATCGTTATAATTACCTGGTTAAGTATTTATTAATTAAATTTAATATTATAAAATTATAACTTTTTTTATTTATAAAATGATACAATTGTTCTATTAACTCCTAAATATTAAATATAGAATGCAAAATAATGTATTTTGTTCTGTATTTATAATAGGTAATTATTATTAATTAAATTTTTTGAGTTTATAAATATTTATGAATATTAGTGATCAACATATAAGTTTTATATATTTCATAGTGTTTGGATTCCTAATGTGTATGTCAATGTTATTATTTGGATATGTATTAGGGGGTAGATCGTATTTTTATAAAATTCCGCATCCATTTGAATCAGGTATTATTTCAGTTGGTAGTGCTCGATTAAGGGTACCTATTAGGTTTTCTTTGCTTGCTATTTTATTTGTTTTATTTGATGCAGAAATATTATATTTATATACTTGGTCGGTTTGTGTACGAGATTTAGGGTGGATTGGTTTATTAAAAATTTGTTTTTTTATTAATACTTTATTTATGGCTTTATTTTATTTAGTAAAAAATAATATATTTGAATGGATAGTTTCAAAATAAAGTATATATGTCTTTACAGATAAACTGAAATTATAAAAATAATATGTTATATAAATATAAACGATTTTTAATATAAAAATATTAATTAAATATAATATTTTTAATAATTATAAAGGATTTCAATATATGAAATATACCTTAACGCGTGTTAATACAACTAATGATATATCTAAAAAATATCCATTAAATACGGTAAATACTGTATTTGATCCAATGATACAACAAGTAAAAAATAATGTTTTTTTTGGAAAAATTTCTAATTTTTTTCATAATGTTGTAAATTGGGGTCGAAAAAATTCTTTATGGCCATATAACTTCGGTTTATCATGTTGTTATGTGGAAATGGTCACCTCATTTACTTCTGTTCACGATGTTTCTCGATTTGGCGCAGAGGTATTACGTACATCACCAAGACAGGCTGATTTTATGGTAATTGCAGGAACGCCGTTTATTAAAATGGCTCCTGTTATACAACGATTGTATGATCAAATGTTAGAACCTAAATGGGTAATTTCTATGGGATCATGTGCAAATTCTGGGGGAATGTATGATGTATATTCTGTAGTACAAGGTGTTGATAAATTTCTTCCGGTAGATATTTACATACCTGGATGTCCTCCTAGACCAGAAGCATATATACATGCATTAACTTTGCTACAAAAATCTATTTCTAAAGAACGTCGTCCTTTGTCCTGGATGATTGGTGATCAAGGTATTTATAAGCCTAAAATGATATCTGAAAAAGAAAAAAAAAATAAAAATAGAATTGCAGTTACTAATGTTAAATGCGAAGATGTTGTATAGTAAATTTTAAAAATTATATGCATTATTAATTATTTATTAAACCAAATATATATGTATGTGATTTTATCAGCATACTATACAAAAATTAAATGTTTTTATAGAGATTAAATTATGTCTGATGTCTATTTTCAAAAAAATTTTTTTTTTGAATGTCAAAAATAAAAAAATCTGTGATGCAAATCCTGTTCTTATTTCGTTAATTAGTATGTTTGGAGATAAAAACTTTTTCATGCAACATACATGTTTTCCATGTCCAGTTGTATGGGTAAATAGTTCAATTTTAATATCGGTTATTAATTTTTTAAAAAAAAATACTATTTGTTCATATAACATGTTATTTGATTTACACGGTATCGATGAACGTTTAAGAAAAAATATTGATAATATACCCAATTCTGATTTTACAGTTTTTTATCATTTTCTATCAATTAATGATAATTGTGATATTGTTTTAAAAGTAGCTGTACTAAAAAAAAAATTGCGATTACCTTCTATTACTTCTATTTTTTTAAATGCAAATTGGTATGAGCGTGAAACATGGGAAATGTTTGGTATAGAATTTTCAGGACACCCTTTTCTTACTCGTATTTTAATGCCTCAGAACTGGGTTGGACATCCACTAAGAAAAGATTATCCATCACATGCAACAGAATTAGATAGTTTTTTTTTCACGAAACAGAAAGAAGATGCAGCAATGGATGCTCTACTTTTTCGTCCTGAGTTATGGGGACTACAACCTAGTAAATCAGATGGTTCAGAATATATGTTTTTGAATTTTGGTCCAAATCATCCTTCATCACATGGTGCTTTTCGCATTATACTTCAATTAAGTGGAGAAAAAATAGTAAATTGTGTTCCGGATATTGGTTATCACCATCGTGGTGCCGAAAAAATTGCTGAAAGACAATCTTGGCATAGCTACATCCCGTATACTGACCGCATAGAATATTTAGGTGGATGTATTAATGAAATGCCATATATCTTAGCTATAGAAAAATTAGCAGGTATTAAAGTTTCAGATCGTGTTCAAGTAATTAGAATTTTATTATCTGAATTATTTAGAATTAATAGCCATTTGTTATTTATTTCTACATTTATTCAAGATGTAGGCAGCATGAGTTCTGTTTTTTTAGCTTTTACTGATCGTCAAAAAATTTATGATATAATTGAATCTATTACAGGCGCTCGCATGCATCCTGCGTGGTTTCGTATTGGAGGAGTAGCTAAAGATCTACCAACTAATTGGCATTGTTTATTAAAAGAATTTTTAGAATGGATGCCGAAGAGATTAGATTTTTATATCGAAGTAGCTTTAAAAAATAGCATTTTGATTTCTCGATCTAGTGGTGTAGCATCGTATGACAAAAAAGAGGCTTTATCATGGGGAATAACAGGTTCTGGATTAAGAGCCACAGGGGTTGATTTTGATGTGAGAAAAAAAAGACCCTATTCAGGTTATCAAAATTTTGATTTTGAAATTCCTGTAGGAAATAAAATTAGTGATGCTTATACACGAGTATTACTTAAAGTGGAAGAAATTCGACAAAGTTTGAAAATACTACATCAATGTTTAACTAACATGCCGCATGGTTCGTATAAATCTGAACATCCGCTTACTACTCCGCCGATTAAAAATAAATCTTTGTTTCATATTGAAAGTATGATCACACATTTTTTGCAAATGTCGTGGGGACCTGTATTACCTATTAATGAAAGCTTTCAGATGATTGAAGCAACTAAAGGAATTAATAGTTACTACATAATTAGTGACGGTAGTTCAACAAGTTATCGAACTCGTATTCGTACTCCTAGCTTTGCTCATTTACAGCAAATTCCATCGGTTATACGTGGACATTTAATATCTGATTTAATTGTTTATCTTGGAAGTATTGATTTTGTTATGTCTGATGTAGATCGTTAAAATATATTTAATGTATGAAAAACAGGACAAAAATGTGTTTTACTTAAGTAAAGTTGAAATTTCTGAGATTTTATTGAAGAAAAAATGTTATATAGATTCACAAGCAGTGTGTATTGAAGCTTTAAAAATTGTTCAGAAATATAGAAAATGGATATGTATAGACGCAATTATAGATATTGCTAAAATTTTATCTATTCCAGTATGTGATGTAGAAGGTGTAGCAACTTTTTATTGCCATATTTTTCGAAAACCGGTAGGTCGTAATATAATCAGATACTGTGATAGTGTAGTTTGTTTTATTAATGGTTATAATAATATTGAAAATCAATTAATAAGCAGTTTAGGTATTCAACCAGGAGAGACTACTAGTAATTATCAATTTACTTTATTACCTACTTGTTGTTTAGGAGCCTGTGATAAAGGCCCTGTTATGTTGATAAATGAAAATTTATATACTAATCTTACTTCTAAAGTAGTATTGGATTTATTGGATAAATATAAATGAAACATATATTAAAAACACCGGAAACTCATCCATTGACATGGCGTTTAAAAGAACCATTTAAAACTATTTATATGGCTGAATATTGTAATACCGGGGGATATAAATCTTTAAAAACATCTTTAAAAAATTTTAGTTTTGAACAAATAACTACATTAGTTAAAAAATCTGGATTACAAGGGAGAGGAGGTGCTGGTTTTCTTACTGGTAACAAGTGGAGTTTAATGCCAAAAAGTTTAATTGGGGAAAATAGATATTTGATTTGTAATGCTGATGAAATGGAACCTGGAACTTATAAAGACAGATTTTTAATAGAATATTTTCCGCATCAATTAATTGAAGGAATTATTATAAGTGCTTTTGCCTTACAGGCTACTTGTGGATATATTTTTTTACGAGGCGATTATTATTTATCAGAGAAAATTTTAAACCAAGCAATTCTAGAAGCATATGAAATGGGATTTTTAGGGAAAAATATCTTAAGTAGCGAATTTACATTTGATTTATTTTTACATACAGGAGCTGGACGTTATATTTGCGGAGAAGAGACTGCTTTAATTAATTCATTAGAAGGTAAAAGAGCTAATCCTAGATATAAGCCACCCTTTCCTTCTGCTCATGGTCTTTGGGGTAAACCTACATGTATAAATAATGTTGAAACATTATCTAATATTCCAGCAATTATTTTACATGGATCGGATTGGTATTCAAATTTATCCCGAGGTACAGATCCCGGTACTAAAATTCTTGGTTTTTCAGGAAGAGTAAAAAAACCTGGTTTGTGGGAGTTACCTCTCGGCATTTCAGCTAGGGAAGTTTTAGAAGAGTATGCAGGAGGTATGCAAGAAAATTTAATGTTGAAAGCATGGCAACCAGGTGGAGCTGGAACTAGTTTGTTATCTTCTCGAGATATTGATATAAATATGGATTTTACTAGTTTACAAAAAATTGGTAGTCGATTAGGAACAGGTATTTCTATGGCAATAGATCATAAAATAAATATCGTATCCTTATTAAAAAATATTGAAACTTTTTTTTCTAGAGAATCATGTGGCTTCTGCACACCATGTAGAGAAGGATTGCCTTGGATAGTTAAAATACTACAAAATTTAGATAAAAAAAAAGGACATGAAGAAGACATTTCTCTTTTAGAGGAATTATGTGGGTATTTAGAACCGGGAAAAACTTTTTGCGCTCATGCTCCTGGAGCAATTTCACCGCTTAAAAGTGCAATGAAGTTGTTTCGTAATGAATTTGAACAAGGTATTAAAAAAAATAAGATTACTACAGAAAAAAAAAATATAAATATTATATCGTTAATTTAATAAAATATAAAATTAACTATATGCTTTTGTATATGTGGTATTTTGTTAATTTTATTTAACTTAAATTATTGTATATAGTATTATAGATAATATTTTAAAGTGAGTGTTCATAATGATTAAAATTTATATTGACGAAAAAGTTTTTTTTGTTAAATCATCGGACAATATGTTACAAACGTGTTTATCAGTAGGTATTAATCTTCCATTTTTTTGTTGGCATCCTGCTTTAGGTAGTATCGGTTCGTGTCGACAATGCGCTATTAAAATATACAATAATGATAATGATCAAACAGGATCTATTGTTATGGCGTGTATGTTAGAAGTTAAGGATGGTATGAGAATATCAATTACTCATCCTGATGTAAAAAAATTTCAAAAAAGTATTACTGAATTTATGATGTTAAATCATCCTCATGATTGTCCAGTTTGCGCAGAAGGAGGTAACTGTCATTTACAAGATATGACTGTATTAAATCAACATCATATTCGACGTTATAGATTTAAAAAACGTATTTTTAAGAATCAGTATTTAGGACCTTTTGTATCTCATTCTATGAACAGATGTATTACATGCTATAGGTGTGTTCGTTATTACAGGGATTATTCTGGTGGTAAGGATTTTGGAGTGTACGGTTCAAATAATAAAATTTATTTTGGTCGTTTTATAGAAGGTATGTTAGAGAGTGAATATTCTGGAAACTTGATTGACGTATGTCCAACAGGCGTTTTTACAGATAAAAGTAATATTTATAATTTTCATCGTAAATGGGATTTACAATACTCTCCGAGTATATGTCATAATTGTAGTATTGGATGCAATACTAGTTTAGGAGAACGTTTAGGTAAATTATGTCGTATTGATAATCGATATAATATACATATTAACAAATATTTTTTGTGTGATTTAGGTAGATTTGGTTGTAATTATGTAAATTTTAATACTGTTACAAAACCTTATAGAATCAAAAATGGTAATACTAAATTTTTAAATTATTCTACTGTAATTCAGTTAATTAATAATATTTTTAAAAAAAAACCAAATCGAATTTTAGGCATTGGTTCTGCAAGAGCTAGTATTGAAAGTAATATGGCTTTATCTAATTTAGTTGGATGTGAAAATTTTTCTAATGGTATGTTACCTGAATTAGATCAATGTGTTAGTTTAATTACGGATATTGTTAAGAAAGGTAACATACATATTCCTTCTATTTCAGAAATTGAAACATATGATACAATTTTAATAATAAGTGAAGATATCACACAAACTGCAGCGTTAGCAGCATTATCGGTAAGACAAGCAATGAAAGGTATATATTCTTCTATTGCAAAAAATTATAAAATTCCTATATGGCATATTAATGCTATAAAAAATATTGCTCAACATCAGAAGAATTCATTGTTTATTATTAACGGCAGTGAAACGAAATTAGACGACATTAGTGATATTTGTTATTACGGTTCTATACAAGAGCAGTTACAATTTAGCACATTGATATTACAGTATATTAATACTGATATAGATTCTATAGATATTAATAATAAAAAAATAAATATACAGGCTAGAAAAATTGCTAAAGCATTATGTAATTCAAAAAAACCATTGATTATTTCAGGTGCTTCATACAATAATGTGGATTTTATTAAATTATCATTTAATATTGCTCAAGCATTGCAAAAAAAGAGTTTATCAGTTGGTTTAGCTTTATTTCCTCCATCAGCTAATAGTATTGGAGTATCTTTAATTCCGAGTATTTCTTTAAAAAAAATATTAAATCAAGTTTATATAGAAAAAATTGATACTTTAATTGTTTTAGAAAATAATTTATATCGATTATATGAATCAAATTATATTGATGATGTTTTAAAACAAATTAACACAGTTATTGTTATTGATCATCAGCGTACCAAGATGGTGAAAAAATCTAGTATTTTTCTTCCATGTACTAATTTTTTTGAAAGTTCGGGAAATATTATTAATTATGAAGCTCGTGTACAACGATTTTTTCGTACACACGATCCTAATTTTTATAATAATAAAATATGTAAACTAGACAGTTGGAGATGGATATATGCTATTCAAAATAATATCTGTTCATTTTCTTTAATTAAGTTGTTTACAATTGATAAAATGATACAATTATGTTCTGAATGGAATACTATTTTTAAAAGATTATCACATTCTTCTTTGCCCTCTTCATTTAGATTACATGGTCAAAAAATTGCGAGATCACCTATACGTTTTAGTGGTCGATCTTCTATTACGGTTGATAAAAATGTACACGAACTAAAATCTCCAGAGGATGTAGACAGTATGTTTTCTTTTTCTATGGAAGGGGTTCAAAAAACAGAAAATAATTTTTCTCATATTCCTTTTGCATGGTCTCCGAATTGGAATTCTAATCAATCGTTATATAAGTCATCTATAGCCCTAAATAGTCAATCTGATTACCCATATAATGGTGTATTATTATTTAAAAAATATAGAAAAAATTTTTTTTTAAATTTTTTTGTTAAAAAATATTCTAAAATAGAACAAGTAAATCCATTACGTTTTAAAATTATTCCATATTATAAATTATTAGGTAGTGAAGAAACAAGTCATAATTATTTTTTAAAAATAATGAAAACAAATTTTATTCATGTTCTTCTTTGTCAAAAAGATGCCGATAGAATACAAGTTAATAATGGTGATATATTACAATTTCAGATCAACGATCTTGTTTTTAAATTTCCTGTACAGTTATCTAAAAAAATTAGCTTATTTCATATAGGTTTACCATTAGGGTATAAAAAATTACCAACTATTTTTTTTAAAAAATTTGCTATAAATTTAATAAAATATAATTAATAAAAGGTTTTGTTAAATTAGACAGGATATTATGAAAAATAAAATTTTTTTTGTTTTTAGCTTTCTTTTGTTTAGTGTTTTTAGTGCTAGTTTCTTGAGTTTAATTGAAAGAAAAATATTGGGTTTATTACAAAACCGATATGGTCCTAATCGAGTTGGTTGGGGAGGATGTATGCAAATATGTGCTGATGGTATTAAATTACTATTTAAAGAAGACTGGATTCCTCCTTTTAGTGATAAAGTATTGTTTGTTGTCGCTCCAGTTATTTCTTTTATGTCTTTGTTATGTGTATTATCTAGTATTCCTATTACTCCGGAGTACATGATTATTAATTTGGATATTGGTTTATTGTTTTTTTTTATGATGTCGTCATTATCGGTATACGGTGTTTTATTAGCTGGATGGTCTAGTAATAATAAATATGCTTTATTAGGAGCTATTAGGTCTGTGGCACAAATGTTGAGTTATGAAATATTTCTAGGTATATCTTCTTTAGGAACAGTTATTCAATGTGGATCGTTTAATTTAGTTGATATTGTATATTCACAAAAAAGAATATGGAATATAATTCCTCAATTTCTTGGCTTTATTATGTTTTTTATAGCCTGTGTTGCTGTTTGTCATAGACATCCTTTTGATCAACCGGAGTCTGAACAAGAACTAGCTGATGGATATCATATTGAATATTCAGGAATGAAATTTGGAATGTTTTTTATTGGCGAATATATTTCTATTATGACTGCATCTGCTTTATTGGTATGTTTATTTTTTGGTGGTTGGTTAGGGCCTTTTTTTTCTCCTATAATTTGGTTTTTATTAAAATTTTTGTTATTTGTTTTTTTATTTATCTTACTAAGAGCATCTTTGCCAAGACCACGATATGATCGTGTTATGATATTTGCGTGGAAAATTTGTTTTCCACTTTCTTTACTTAACTTAATATATACATCTTTTAAAATTTTATTATAATTATAAGGTTGTCATATTTATGAATGTAAAAAATATTTTTTTTAGTTTTTTTAGCCATATTCGCAGTATGTTTTTAGTTTTTAAGAATATTTTTTCATTGCGTGAAACACGATTGTATCCAGAACAACCATTAAATTTATCTTTGCGATATCGTGGTCGTATTGTTTTAACTCGTAATCCAGATGGTTCAGAACGATGTGTTGCATGTAATTTATGTTCTGCCGTTTGTCCTGTTAATTGTATTTCTTTAAAAAAAACAGAAAATATAGATGGTCGATGGTATTCTAAATTTTTTCGAATTAATTTATCACGTTGTATTTTTTGTGGGTTATGTGAAGAAGCGTGTCCTACAACAGCTATTCAATTGATTCCTGATATAGAATTAAGTGATTTTCAACGAAAAAAATTAATTTATGAAAAAAAAGATTTGTTAATTTCAGGTACTGGAAAATCTTCTAAATATAATTTTTATTCTGTCTCAGGTGTTATGAATAATAAAAAATTACAGAATATTGATTCAAAAAAAATATTGAATTGTGTGGATATAACTTCTTTATTACCGTAGGAATTTTTTATGTCTTTAGTATTTTATTTTTTAGGTTTTTTATCTGTTTTTTTTTCTTTTTTAATCATGATTAGTGTTCATCCGATTTATTCATTATTATATTTAATTCTTTTGATATGTGCTATTGCAGGTATTTTCTTCACTTTAGGAGCTAATTTTATAGGAGCTTTGTCAGTAGTGATGTATGCTGGAGCTATAATGGTACTGTTTGTTTTTGTAATAATGATGATAAAAAATCATATTCAAAATATATATATAAAACCAAATTGGTCAATGTATTTTTATGAAATTTTAGATTTTATATGTACTATGATAATTTTTTTTATTTTATGGATTCAAATAATTAATGAAAAAAACAAGATTTTATTTTTTAATACAGTATTTATGAAAAATATAGGCATTTGTTTGTTCAATAAATATTTTGTTCTAGTAGAATTCGTATCTTTATTTTTGTTAGCGTCATTGTTAGTAGTATGTTTTTTCTTAAAATAATAAAATTTTTGATATTTTTATGGTAAGGGAAATATATAAAATTATGTTCTTATTACATCATGGAATAATTATTTCTGTATTAATTTTTGTATTTGGAATTGTATCTTTATTGAAAAACAAGAATTTAATATTTATATTAATTGGTTTAGAATTACTGACTAGTTCTACATCATTAGCAATAATGTTAGTAGGACATTATTGGAACCAAATAGATGGTCAAATTATGTATATATTTATTATTACTGCTGCAGCTGCCGAAGTAAGCATTATATTAGCATTTTATTTAAAAATATACAAAAAATATAATACATTAGATATACTTAAGTTAAGTGAGATCAATAAATGAATTTAATTTATTACGTACTCTTAGTCCCTCTACTTAGTTGTTTGGTTTTAATATTTCTACAAAGATTTTTTTTAAAAAATTATGTTTCAATAATTAGTTTAGTTTCAATTTTTACATCTTTATTACTTTTTGTATGTATAGTACATAGTTATTGTAATTCATTTAATCAATCAAAAATTTTTTTTATTCCTTTAATACGATGGATGACAATAAATCAATATAATATTAATTTAAATTTTTTAATAGATGTATTTTCTTTGTCCATGTTAGCTGTTGTATTGATCATTGGTTTATGTGTGTTTAGTTTTTCCTGTTGGTATATGCAGAATTCTTCCATGTATGTAAAATATTTCATATATATGAATTTATTTATTTTATTTATGTTAGTTTTTTCGCTAACCACTAATTTAGTAACTATGTTTTGTGCTTGGGAATTAGTTAGTGTTTGTTCATATTTATTAATTGGTTTTTATTCTTATCATAAAAAAAATAGATATTTTGCTATTAAATCTTTTTTAATGACTCGTTTTAGTGATATATTTTTTTTGATTTCTATTTTTTTGATTTTCTTAAAGTTTAAAACATTAGATTTTGTAGTATTAAAATACTATATTTATGAAATTATTTTTTTGAATAACCATACGAATTATATATTTTTAATTACATTTTTTTTAACTATTGCAGCAATAGGAAAGTCCGCTCAAGTACCTCTACATACGTGGTTGATAGGAGCTATGGTTGGTCCTACTCCAGCTTCTGCTTTAATTCATGCAGCTACTATGATTATTATGGGTGTTTATTTGATTTTACGTGTATATATTTTATTTATATGTAATTCTTATATAATGGTTTTCTTGTCTTTAATTGGTTGCTTAACTATTATAATATCTGGTATTTCTGCTATTTTTGAAAATAATATCAAACGTATTTTAGCGTATTCTACTATGAGTCAAATTGGTTATATGTTTATAGCTTTGGGATCTAACAATATACATGGAGCTTTTATTCATTTAATTTGTCATGCATTTTTTAAATCTCTTTTATTTTTATCTGTTGGGTCTATTATTAAATGTGTTAATGGTGAACAAAATATTATTAAAATGGGTGGTTTATATAAAAAACTACCTTTAACATATATGACTTTTTTAATAGGAATTTCATCATTGATATCGTTACCATTTATCACTTCTAGCTCTTATAGTAAGAGTAGTATTTTACTACATTTAATATTTTATAAAAATTATTTTTTGTTTTTATGTAGTTTAATAGGAATATTTTTGACTGCCATTTATTCATGTAGAATGGTTTTTTTGATTTTTCATGGCATTGAAAAATCTAAATTTAGATATTTAAGAAAAAATTTTTTGCACAATTTTTCATTGTTGTTATTAAGTATAGGATGCACTTCTTTAACATGGTATATAATCTCGCATGTTTTTAATAAGACATACAATTTGTCATGTATTGAAGGTGTAAATGTTTTTTATATAGAGTTTATATCTGTTATTTGTTCTGGATTAGGTTTATTAGTATCGTATATATTTTGTATACGAAAAAATTTTTACTTTACAAATTATTACTTAAGTAAGATATTTTATCCTTTCTATGTATTAATTATTAATTATTGGTTTTTTGATGTTTTTTACTTCTATATATTTATACAGACGTACTGTAATATTTCGTATTATTTAAACAGAGTAAATTTACTATATATAGAGAATTTGTTTTTAAATCAGATTTTTTTAACAAAAAAAAGAGTATTTAATATTCCTTCTGTGAATATTATTTACCATGTTAGATGGTATATTTTTTGTTTAACTATAGTTCTATCTATGATTTTTATAATTAACAATAATTATATATAATTTAAATATTTTTTATTTCTTATGCATTTATTGTATTAATTATAGTAAGGATAATATCATTTTATGATACTTTTGATTTTTTTATTAGCACCACTTTTAGGTGCTGCGCTCACTTTGGCAACAAGTTTTATAGATAATCGAATTCCTCGTTATATAGCTATTTCTTCTACAGTTATTTGTTTATTAACGTCTTTATTTTGTTATTATAATTATAGTGTATTTCAAGGGAATTCTTCTACGAATACATTTATGGTTATATTTTATAAGTCTTGGTTTCAACAATATGGAATTTCCATTTATTTAGGTTTAGATAAATTATCATTACTGATGGTTTTTTTAACTTCTTTGATGGGTGTATGTTCTATATATTGTGAATGGAATACTTCTGAAAAAACAGGAGTATATTATTTTTTCTTATTATTAATTTTGTTAGGAATGTTCGGTGTTTTTTTGTCTGTAGATATGTTTTTATTTTTTGTGTTTTGGGAAATTATGTTAATTCCTATGTATTTTTTGATTATTTCTAGAAATGATTCGTTAACTGAACATCATGATGTTATTCGGGTTGCTCGAAAATTTTTTATATATTCACAAATTTCTGGTATGTGTTTGTTGTGGTTTATTTTAAATATAGTTTGCATGTATCATAGTAATTATGGTATTTGGACATTTAATTATTTTATTTTAAAGAAATTGCATATGTCTTTTTACACTGAATTTTTTTTAATATGTAGTTTGCTGTTATCTTTAATAATAAAAATGCCACTGTTTCCTTTTCATAGCTGGTTACCGGATACTCAGGAATTTATTTCTACTTCAGGATCTGTAGATTTAGTGGGAATTTTATTGAAACCAGCTATATATGGATTATTACGATTTTATTTAGTTTTTTTTCCACATACATCTCGTATTTTTTCCTTTTTTTGCATAGTTGCTGGTTTATTTTCTATGTTTTACGGTGCTGTGATGGCTTTTTCTCAAACGAATATAAAGCGGTTGCTAGCATACTCTTCTATTTCTAGCATGGGGGTTATTTTTGCAGCTTTAAATAGTCAGACTGTTTTTTTACAGAATGGTATTGTTTTGTATTTGTTTTCTTATATTATTTCTATGGCTGCATTGTTAATTATTACTGGAAAAATATTTGTTCATATTAAGACTCAAAATATTTTAAATATGCAAAGAATATGTTCTTGTATGAATTTCATACCTGTATTTTTTTTATTTTTTTCTTTTTCTTTATTAAATATACCTCTTACAGGAAATTTTAGTGGTGAATTTTTGATGTTATTTAGTATTTTTACATTTAATCCTTTTTTAGGTTGTTTGTTTATTTTTGGTTTGTTTTTTTCATCTATTTATTCGTTAAGGATGATGCAGTATGTATGTTATGGTTCTAAAAAGTTCTTTGTATTACCAAATGAATTAAATATTTTTGATTTTATCATATTAATATTGTATACGTTTTTGATACTCTTCACAGGTTTATTTCCTACACTTTTTCTAAAATTTATATATTTTATTTCATAGTATAGTGATTTTGATGATGTGCATTATATTAATAAATAGGTAACAAAATTATGATTAGATTACTTGATACCATTATTCCGATAATACCAATTTTATTGTTAATTTTTTCTACTATGGTAGTATTTTACGTTTCTTGTTATAGCAAAAGTATATATTCAGGATGTATAATTTCTGCAATCAGTATTTTTTGTGGTATGTTGATCGTTTTATATTCAAGAATATTTATGATAGAATATGTTTCTGAATTAATTAAAATTGATAAATATTCGTATTTTTTTATTTTTATGATATTGTTATCAAGTTTATATACCTGTATTTTTGTATATCCTTGGCTATTAAATAAAAATTTTTATAAAATAGAATTTTATTTATTTATTTTATTATCCTCTTTAGGAGGGATTTTAGTATCTATTTCATGTCATTTTGCTACTTTGTTTGTAGGAATAGAATTATTATTTTTTCCTATGTTGGGTATCTTGATGTTTTTTTCAAAACACAAAAATCATTTTTTCTCTATTTTAACATACTTAGTATTGTCAATTTTTTCTTCTGCAATATTATTATTAGGGTGTTCTTTTGTATACCTAGTTTCAGGTAGGTTATGTTTTTCTTTTTTTAAATATATATTTATATATTATCCTTCTATTATGTATAGTAGTATGATGTTGTATGGAATTAGTATGATTATGTTATCTATTTTTTTTAAATTGTCTTTATTTCCTTTACATACTTGGTCTCCTGATATATATCAATATACTAATTCATGTTCTTTACTGTATTTTTCTACTGTCACTAAAATTTCTATCTTGTCCTGTTTATTACGTCTATTCTATTATATTCCTTATATAGTAAAAATACAGTCACTATACTTAGCTTTATATTATATGGCTATTTTTTCTATTCTTCTAGGAAATATAGCATCTGTTTTTCAAAAAAAAGAGCAGAGATTAATTGGATATTTATCTATTTCTAATTTTGGTTTAATGTTAATGTTAATGTTAACGTATCCTTATCCTGAATATACATATATGATAAAACATATCTGTATATATATTTTTGGTTATTTATTAGGATTGATTGGTTTTTTTAGTGTTAAAAGTATTATAGATTTTAATATTATTGGCAATGATATTGATAATGTTCAAAATATTTCTTTAATAGGATTATCATTACACAATCCCCTTTTAGGAAGCGTGATGACAATAATTTTTTTGTCTTTATCTGGGTTTCCTTTAACCCTAGGATTTTGGGGAAAATTTTTTGTTTTAAAACATTTATTGTATAAACGTTTTTTTATGACAACTATTTTAATAATGTTAAGTAGTATAATGGGGATATATAGTTATTTAAACATAATTCATAGTTTATATTGTAAACCTATTTTTGTATCTAAAAAAGTTTTTTTGGTTCACATAAATATGACTATAATGCAGAAATTTTTAATCGTATTGATTGGAATCACTCTAATGGTTTTTGGATTGTTTCCACAGATATTTTTTAAAATATTTTAATATTATATATAGAAAAAATATTCTGTAATTTTTTATTAAAAATTTTTTAAATAACTTGAAAAACATGAAATATTTTCATGTAGATAAATTTTTATTATAAAAAAAATACTTATATAGCATTAATTTATTGTATTAATAAAGTTGAGGTATGAATTTTTTTTCTGAAATAATATAATGTTGGAATTTTTCCAACATTTTATTATTATCAATAGTATAATTTACTTTATATTTTTAAAAAATAATGTTGATATCAATAATTAGATATTTTATATAAAATATTAAAAAATTACTTTTTAATAAATAAACATTTCTGAAATTGATTCTTCTTTATTAATTCGTTGAATAGCTTCTGCTAGTATCGCAGATACTGTTATTATTTTTGTTTTTTTTAAATTTTTAATTTTTTTAGATACTGGAATAGTATCACATACTATAATTTTATCTATACATGAATTTATTATATTTTGAGTAGCTAAGCCCGAAAAAATAGGATGCGTAGCATATGCATAAATATTACGAGCACCATTTTTTTTAAGCGCTTGCGCAGCTTTACATAGAGTAATACCTGTATCTATTATGTCATCAATTAAGATGCAATCTCTATTTTTTATTTGTCCAATGATATTCATTACTTGAGAAACATTTACGTTCGGTCGACGTTTGTCAATAATTGCCATGTCAGAATCATTCAATAATTTAGCAATAGTACGTGTTCTAATAATTCCACCAATATCTGGCGACACAAATACTGGATTTAAAAAATTAATTTTTGATAATTCTTTTAATAACAACATACTGCTTAAAATATTATCTATTGGAACATCAAAAAATCCTTGAATTTGTTCAGCATGTAAATCAATCGTAAGAATGCGATCTACTCCGACATTTGATAAAAAATCAGCAATTACTTTAGCTGTGATGGGTACCCTAGATGATCGAATTCTTCTGTCTTGTCGAGCATATCCAAAGTATGGAATTACAGCAGTTATACGTCCAGCAGATGCACGTCTTAATGCATCTATCATGATAATTAATTCCATTACGTTGTCATTTGTAGGCGAACACGTTGACTGTATTAAAAAAACATCAGATCCTCTGATGTTTTCGTGAATTTGTATACTTATTTCTCCATCACTAAACTTACTTACAGTAGCTTCTCCTATTGTAGTATTTAAATTTTTAGCAATTTTTTTCGCTAAATGTGGAACTGAATTTCCAGAAAATAATTTGATTTTTTCCATGCGATCCTCTAACATTTTTTATAATGAATTTTTTATTAATACGCGTAGTACATATATATATTCTATATTACAGAATATTTTAAATATTAATTTAAAAATAAATCATTCTGTTAAATGAATTGTTCTTACAATATATCTTTAGTCATATTATAATATAACATATGCATATGTTTTATATTATTTCTATATTTTTATTATGGTGTATAAAATAGGTTTATTGTTATGAAAAAATCAATAATTTTAAAATTACAAAATGTAATAAAAAGATATTCTGAATTAGAATCTTTATTATCTTCTGATTATTCAGTATTTGATAAAAAAAAATTTTCTGTTTTATCAAAAGAACGAGCAGAATTATTTGAATTACGTGAATCATTTTTGTCATGGTTAAATATAAAATCAGATATAAAGAGCAATAAAGCATTATTACAAGATTCTGTTATTGGTAAATTAGCAGAAGAAGAGTTATGTATTTTATTAAAAAAAAAAAAGGAAATTGAAAAAAAAATAAAAAAATTATTAATTCCTACTGATCCATTTGATCAAAATAGTTGTTTTATTGAAATTAGAGCTGCTACAGGAGGATTAGAAGCTGCTATTTTTTCTGGAGAATTATGTAAAATGTATATGAGATATGCTGATTTAAAAGCTTGGAGAGTAAGCATTATTAATATGCATGCAGGAGAACAAGGTGGTTACAAAGTAATTGTTTTAAAAGTTACAGGAATTGGTGTTTGTAAATGTTTAAAGTTTGAATCTGGGGGTCATAGAGTTCAGAGAGTTCCACAAACAGAATCACAAGGTCGTATACATACTTCAACATGTACAGTGGCAATTATGCCCGAAGTTCCTAAATCAAAAGAAATTATATTAAATATTGCTGATTTAAAAATTGATACATTTCGTTCTTCAGGAGCAGGAGGGCAACATGTTAACACAACAGATTCTGCTGTTCGTATTACACATATTCCAACTGGTAATGTAGTTGAATGTCAAGATGAACGTTCTCAGCATAAAAATAAAGAAAAGGCTTTGTCAGTTTTATCTGCTAAAATTTATTCTGAAATTAATGCAAAAGAAGCATTAGAAAATTCATTAATGAGAAAAAATTTATTAGGTACAGGTTCTAGGTCGGATCGAAACAGAACATATAATTTTCCTCAAAATCGAGTAACTGATCATCGTATTAATTTAACATTATATCGTTTGAGTGAAATTTTATTAGGTAAATTAGATTTATTAATAGAACCTTTATTGCAAGAATATCAAGCAGATTTATTATTAATGATGGAATAGAATTAAGTTGGTATATATTATAATGAATATTAAAACGTGGTTGTGTATTTCTAAAAAAAAATTAATTAATAGTTTAACGCCTCAATTAGATTCAGAAATATTAATATGTTACGTATTAAAATATTCAAAAAAAAAACTATTTTTAAATTATAACACAATTATTAATTGTAATGATTTATTAATATTAAACCATTTACTGTATAGAAGAATATTAGGAGAACCCATTGCATATATTATTAATAAAAAAGAATTTTGGTCATTATCTTTATTTGTTTCTCCTTCTGTATTAATTCCTAGACCTGATACAGAATTGTTGATTGAATTAGTTATGTCGCATGTTTATCTAAGAAACGAATTTATTTTAGATTTAGGAACAGGTAGTGGATCTATTGCCTTAGCCCTAGCTTATGAATATCCTTTGTGTAAAATTATAGGTATTGATAATAGTTTAAGCGCCTTATCTATAGCGAAGTATAATGCGCGAAAATTAAACATTAATAACGTTTTTTTTATGTACAGTGACTGGTTTTCACATGTTCCTCTTAGAAAGTTTTATATAATTGTTTGTAATCCTCCTTATTTATCTAGAAAAGATTTTTATAAAACTACACAAGATTTGGTATTTGAACCATATAACTCTTTAGTTTCTGGAACATGTGGAATAGAATGTATACAGCATATTATAACCAATGCATATAGACATCTTACTTCTATAGGTTGGTTGTACATAGAACATTGTTATAAACAAACCAATGTAGTCAGAAAAATTTTTAAAAATAATTTTTTTATAAAAATATCTTCTGTGAAAGATTATTCTAATCGTAAAAGAGTTACTTTCGGTTGTTTACTCAAAAAGTAGTAATTTTTATAAAAATTTTATGTGTTTATTTTAATTTTAAAAACAATTATCTAGGATAGATATATGATAGATTTATATAATATTGATTTTTCTCAAATATCTTTATGTGAGATTATGATAAAAATTATGGCAGATATTCGTGATGATTTTTCTGAAGAAAAAACTATGAATATTTGTAAAGAAAAAATTCAAGAAGCTTTATTATTTATTCCTAACAAACTGACAGAAAAAAAAAAGATAGAAAAATTACTATTCTTATTTTATAAAATTTGGAAATTTGGTAGTTCTGTTGCAGTATATAAATTATCTGACATGATATGGTTAGATAAAGTAATATTATCTAATCAAGGTAGTTCTTTTTCTTTAGGAATAATATTGATATATATTGCTAGTCATTTGAATATACTGATTACTCCTATAATTTTTCCAACACAGTTAATTTTAAAATTTAAAAATCCAGAAAAAAAATTTTTTTATATTGATCCAATTAATGGAGATATAATAAATAAACATACTTTAAAAATATGGTTAAAAGGTAATATTAGTCCTTCTGCAGAATTAACAAATAATTATTTACAAGATTCTCAACCATTAACAGTAACTCAAAAAATTTTAGATATTTTAAAAGTTGCTTTACTAGAAGAAAAAAGTATTGAATTAGCTCTAAATGTAAGTAATATCTTGTTAAGATTGAAACCTAAGGACCCATATGAAATTCGAGATAGAGGATTAATTTTTTCTCAACTAAATTGTTATCATATAGCTATTTCAGATTTATTATATTTTATTGAAAAGTGTCCTGAGGACCCGATTAGTGATATAATAAAAATGCAAATTCATTCTATTGAGCAAAAAAAAATTACTTTCCATTAAATATAATTTTATTATATCATTAAAATATATTGTGTATTGTGTTTTTTTAAAGAAAGATATATTAAAGAAAGAGATATAGTATGAAAAAAAAATTAATTTTAGTGTTAAATTGCGGTAGTTCTTCTGTCAAATTTTCAGTCATTGATCCGATTTTAGAAATAAATTATCTAGATGGAATGGTAGATATTTTAAATTCTAAAATATCTTTAATAATTAAAAATTTAATTAAAAATACGACATTATTTAAAGAATTCGAAAAAATGGATTCATATGAAAAGTTAATTAAATTAATTTTTACTACATTATTATGTAAATATAAAAATTATTTAGATGATGTAGTAGGCATTGGACATCGAGTAGTACATGGAGGACCTTTTTTAAAAAAATCTATGATTATCAATTCTGATATTTTATTAAAAATTAAACAATCATCTATTTTTGCTCCTCTACACAATCCTTTTCACGTAGCTGCTATTAAAATAGCTCTAAAGATTATGCCAATATTACAATATAATAATGTAGTAGTATTCGATACTGCTTTTCATCAAACTATACCTAAGAAAGCATTTTTATACGCTATTCCTTATAAATTTTATAAGAATTATTCTATTCGTCGGTATGGTGCGCATGGAATTAATCATTTTTATGTTTTAAAGAAGAGTTCTTTGATATTAAAGAAACCTATAAATTGTTTAAATATTATTAGTTGTCATTTAGGAAGTGGATCCTCGATTACAGCTATAGTAAATGGTCAATCAGTAGACACTTCCATGGGTTTGACTCCTCTAGAAGGACTGGTTATGGGAACGCGCTGCGGAGATATTGATCCATATGTAATTTTTTATATGGTCAATGAATTAAATATTCCTGTTAAAGAAGTACAACAAATACTGACTAAAGAATCCGGAGTTTTAGGAATTAGCTCTATGACTAGTGATTTTAGAAAATTAGAAGAAAAATATTATACACATAAACAAGCAAAGTTATCTATTAATATTTTTTGTTATCGTATTTCTAAATATATTAGTGGATATTCTTCGTTAATGCAAGGAAGACTAGATGCAATTGTTTTTACTGGAGGTATTGGGGAAAATTCTAGCTTTATTCGTCAAAAAATTATACATAAATTGTCTTTATTGAATTTATTTATTGACGTAAAGAAAAATAAAAAAAATTACAAAAAAAATATATTTATAAATTCTATGAATAGTATACCTATACTTGTTATACCAGCAAATGAGAATCAAATTATTGCTCAAGAAACGTATGATTTAGTTGTATAGATATTGTATATTTATTTTTAACATTATATATAATGTATCAGTTTGAAAAATATATATATTTTATTCTAAATAGTGTGTTTTTTACGTAGATTATCTAGTATACTACTAAATTATTTTTTTAATTTTATTTATTATATTGATTAATATATTTATGAAAAATTATATAGAGAAATTTAAATTATTTCTACAAAAAAAAGCTAGCTCTAAGGTTAGAAAAATTGTTTTTCCTGAAGGTAATGATATAAAAATTATTGAAGCGGCTTCTATATGTAGTCAATTAAATATTTCGAAATGCATTTTGTTAGGAAATTATGACTATATTAATAATTTTGCTACAAAAAATAATTTTTTTTTAAATAAAAATATTAAAATTATTGATCCTGATGAAATTCGAAAAGATTACGTGCTGAATTTATTTCATTTGAGAAAAAATAAAGATATATGCAATGTAGAACAAGCTTCTAATTTATTATGTAATAATATAATATTATCATTAATGATGTTACATAATAGTGACGTAGATGGTGTTGTAGCAGGAATAACACATTCTACGGCTGATATTGTACGACCAACTTTTCAGTTAATACAAAATAATCATAAAAATTCATTTGTATCATCAGTTTTTTTGATGCTTTTTTCAAATAAAGTTTTAGTATATGGAGACTGTGCTATTAATAAATATCCAGATGAAAATGTATTAGCAAAAATAGCAATTCAATCTGCTAATACAGCGAGATCTGTTGGAATATTTCCAAAAATAGCAATGTTATCATATTCTACTGATACTTCAGGTTCAGGAAAATCTGTGGATAGGATTAGACAAGCAATCAGTATAGTAAAGAATATTCAGCCAGATTTATTAATTGACGGACCTATGCAATATGATACTGCTGTTTCGTCTGAAATAGCACAGAAAAAATTTCCTGATTCTTCAGTAGCTGGTCGAGCTACTGTTTTAATATTTCCTGATTTAAATTCTGGAAACATTACATACAAAGCTGTTCAACAATCTTCTGGGATTATATCAATTGGACCAATTTTACAAGGTTTACGAAAACCTGTAAATGATTTATCTCGAGGAGCAACTGTTCAGGATATTGTATATACTACTGCTATGACTGTTATTCAGTCTTTTTGATATTTTCAAAAAAATAAGGGTATATTTTTATACTTAATTCGTAAAATTACTATAATTATTTTTTTTAAGTAGTAATTTTATGATATTAAAGGAGTATAGGATAGTTTTTGTAACCCTACTACTTTTTCTTTTTTTGCAGTTCTAATCAAAATAACTCCCTGGGTATTTCTTTGTAAAGTTGCAATTTCAGACACTCTGGTTCTAACAAGAGTCCCTGCATTTGTGATCATCATGATTTGATTATAATTATCAACTTGTATAGCTCCTATAACAACTCCGTTTTTTGGGGTTACACGAATAGAAATAACACCTTTAGTAGCCCTTGATTTAACAGGAAAATGATTGATTTTAGTTCTTTTTCCATATCCATTTTCCGTTACAATTAGGATATCATCTTTTGTTTTAGGAACTAATAATGACACAACTCGATCGTTTTTAATGATTTTTATACCTTTTATACCTGCAGCAGTACGGCCCATTTTTCTAATTTTTGTTTCAGAAAAGCGAACGACTTTTCCTTTAGAAGTAAATAGTAGTATGTTATTTTTACCATTCGTTAAAGAAACACCGATTAATTCATCATTTTTTCGTAAATTAATTGCTATTATTCCAGAGTTTCTAGGTTTTTTAAACTGATCTAATGATGTTTTTTTTACAAAACCTAGAGCAGTAGCCATAAAAATATTTATTGATGATTTATACTCTGAAATAGGTAAAATTGTTGTTATTCTTTCTTTCTGTGTTAACGGTAGTAAATTAATAATAGGTCTTCCTCGAGCATGTCTACTAGTTTCAGGTAATTGATATACTTTCATCCAGTACAGTAGTCCTCTACTAGAAAAACATAAGATAGTATCATGAGAATTAGCTACTAATAAATTCTCTATATAGTCTTCATCAGTAGTTTTTGCAGCAGATTTTCCTTTTCCTCCTCTTTTTTGAGCGTTGTAGTCTGAAATTGGTTGATACTTTACGTATCCAGAATGTGATAACGTTACTACAACACTTTCTTGTATTATCATATCTTCCATGTTTATTTCAGAGGTTTTTTTTATAATTTTTGTTCTGCGTAAATCAGAAAACTGATTTTTTATTTTTAATAGTTCTTGTTTTATTATTTTTTTTAATTGATTAGAACTAGATAGGATTTTTTTTAATATTGATTTTTTTTTTAATAGACTTTTGTATTTTTGATAAATATTATTTGTTTCTAATGTAGTAAGTTTATTTAGCTTAATATTTAAAATAGCTTGTGTTTGTTTTTTGCTAAAATTAAAAGTTATTGCATTATTGCATATATTACGGTGTACATGTATAGTAGTGTTTTTTTTCCATTTTATTTTTTCTAGATTTTTCCTAGCATTTTTACTATTACGAGCTATTTTTATTACTTCAATAATTTTATCGATATTATTCAAAGCAATGTAAAATCCTTCTAATACATGGATTTTTTTTGTGTATTTATTTAATTTAAACAAGCACTTTCTAGTAATAATTTTTTTTCTATGTCTTATAAACTCTTTCAGTATTTTTTTTAGTCCCATTGTTTTAGGTTGACCAGAAGATAAAGCAACCATATTTATTCCAAAAGATGTTTGTAATGATGTTAATGTGTATAATTGATGTAGCACTACTTTGGCAATAAAATCTTTTTTGATTTCTATTACAATTCTCATTCCATCTTTGTCTGATTCATCACGAATAGCAGAAATTCCAAGAATTTTTTTTTCTTTTACTAATAAAGCAATTTTTTCAATTAATTTAGATTTATTAACTTGATATGGTAATTCGTAAATTATTAAAGACTCTTTTTTATTTTTTTCGCTATATTCTATTGAATGTTTTGATCTAATAGATATTTTTCCTTTTCCTGTGCGATAAGCTTCTTGAATACCATTTTTTCCGTGAATAATTCCAGCTGTTGGAAAATCAGGACCGGGAATGTATTTCATTAATTTTTTTAAAGAAATAAATGGATTTTTGAGGTATGCAATGCAACCATTTATTACTTCTTGAAGGTTATGTGGCGGAATGTTAGTGGCCATACCTACAGCAATACCTGAAGATCCGTTAATTAATAAATTAGGAATTTTTGTGGGTAAAATTTCCGGTATTTTTTCTGTTCCGTCATAATTTAAAACGAAATTAACTGTATTTTTTTCTAAATCGTTTAACATCTCATGAGCAATTTTAGACATACGGATTTCTGTGTATCTCATGGCTGCTGCAGAATCTCCATCAATGGATCCAAAATTTCCTTGTCCATCGATTAATGGATATCTTAAAGAAAATTGTTGAGCCATGCGTACAATTGCATCGTATACTGCAGAATCTCCGTGTGGATGATATTTACCTATTACATCACCTACTATTCTTGCTGATTTTTTGTAGGGTGTATTCCATTTATTATGCAATATATTCATGGCAAATAATATTCTTCTGTGTACGGGTTTTAGTCCATCTCTTACATCTGGTAAAGCTCGTCCAATAATTACAGACATAGCATAATCAAGATAAGATTTTTGCAATTCTTCTTCAATATTGACCTTTTTGATTTCTTTTGCAATATTATTCATTTTCTCATCTCTATGATATAATTTATTTTTAATATATTTTAACTAAAATGATGATTTTTTTTTATTAAATGAATACAAAAAATGAAATAAGAATATTATTTTACAAATTGAACGTATTATCAACAATATTATTATTAGTATAAAAATACTGTAATTTAAAAATGGTATTATATAGTATATTTATTGCTATATTTGTTTATTTAACAATAATTTTAATGTAGATATGTATTAATACATATCAATTCTATCAATGTTTTTATAAAAATTGATAGAAATATATTATTTTTATTAGATGAATTATATTTTTTTAAAATTTTTTGATAGATATTTTTTTACTCCTTCTGGAGTTGCTCGCATAGCATCTTTTTCTTTACTCCAATTAGCAGGACATACTTTTCCGTGTTTTTTATAAAATGTGAAAGCATCAATTATTCTGATAATCTCTAAGATATTTCTACCTATTGGTAAGTCATTAATAGATTGATGACGAACAATACCATCTTGATCGATTATAAATGAAGCTCGTAAAGCAACCGTTAATTCTGGGTGTTCAACTCCATAATATTTTTGTATATTTTTAGTAATGTCGGACACCATAGGAAATTTTATTGCTCCAATACCTCCTTTATTAGGTTTTATGTTTCTCCATGCATTATGTACATATACTGAATCTATAGATACTCCTATAATGCGTACATTTCTATTATTAAACTCAGAATATAAATTATTAAATGCTATTAACTCTGAAGGACATACAAATGTAAAATCCATAGGCCAAAAAAATAATACTGTTATTTTTCCAGAACTATATTCATATAAATTAAAATCATTCACGATCTCACCATTAGGTAATACTGCTGATGCAATAAAATTAGGAGCTTTTTTAGATACTAAAATCATTTTTCTTCCCTCTGATATCAAAATATGTATATGATGAAGTTTATACAATAAAATTATGATATACTATATCATAATTTTTATTTTTTCATATTATTTTAAAAAATTATTTTTAAACAAACGGCATATTTTTTATTATTTTATAATATTGGTGTACTTCATGGTTATTTCATCTAATTATTTATGGTCAAATTTTTTTTTTAGAGAAAAAAAAAAAAATATTTTATACATTTATGGAATACTTTACAAAATATACAAAAGAATACAAGAGTTTATCCTCCTAAAAAAGATATTTTTAATGCTTTTTTATTAACACCAATATCAGAAATTAAAGTAGTAATTATAGGTCAAGATCCATATTGTCGATTTGGACAAGCAAATGGTTTGTCTTTTTCAGTCTCTAAATGTACATCGCTCCCTGCTTCATTAAAAAATATATTTATAGAATTACAGCATAATTTTCCACAATTTAAAATTCGTACAAATGGATGTTTAAAATCTTGGTCACGACAAGGTGTATTTTTATTAAATTCTATATTAACTGTTTCGGATAGTTTACCAGGATCTCATAAAGGATTAGGTTGGGAAATATTTACTAATCAAGTTATTAAGTTTATTAGTGATATTCATGTAGGTATAATATTCGTACTATGGGGTTCTTTATCAAGTCAAAAATATCATTTGATAAATAAAGATATACATTTTATACTACGATCGTCGCATCCATCTCCTCTTTCATGTCATCGAGGTTTTTTTGGATGCAAACACTTTTTAAAAATAAATACAATTTTAATGCAACAAAATAAAAAACCAATTAATTGGTTTAGAGATACATAATTTTAAATTATGTTAATATACATTGATATTTATACGTTAAATTATATAACAACCACAGCTTTTTTGATTACATGATTTTTAAATGTATATCCGTTTTTTTTTATTTTTTTGATTTTTATGTTATCAGTATTTGTGTCTGTTTTTTTGTTTTTTTCTAAAATATGTATATTTGGATTGAATGGTATATTAACTTGATTGATTTTTTTTATGTGCCATGTTTTTAGATTTTTTTCTAATATATTGTGTGTTAACCGTATTCCTTCAACTACTGTTTTTGGTATGGAAATAGATTTTTTAGATATTTTTACTAAATTGTCAATTTGGTTGATAATAGATGATATATTTTTTATAAAACCTTTAAACTGATTTTTTTTAATTAATTTTACTTCTTGTATATTTTTTTTTGTCGCATTATCTATGTCAGCGAAGTGTCTTAACTTTACATTTTTTTTTTCTTGTTTTATACAAAAAATTTTTTGTTCAATTTTATATAGCTCGTCTATTTTGTTTGTTTTTTCTTTTTTTTGTGGAGAAATTTTATTTTTAATGGTTTTTTTTTCTTTCATGATTTTTCGATTATATTTATAGTAATTAATATGTTTATTGAAATTATTTAGTAAATGAATTTATGTAAATAATTTTTAGTGTAAATAATTAAAATACATTTTTAACATTTAATAACATATTTTTATATATATAATTTATATTAAATGTTTTATAAATAAAATATGTATATCGTTTTAATATAGTAAAGAAGTACTTTTTAGATTATATCTATCTATTACTATAATGTGTGTATCAGTATTTTATACTAATTGTTCTTATAGTGAAATATTTTAAAATTTATAACAAACAAAATATTCTTATGTTAGTATGGTTTATGTATTTTTTTTTAATAAGAAATATAATTATTGTTTTTATTATATTTATGAATACACGTTTTATATGAAAATAATTATTTTATTAATTTTTTTGTAAATTATTTAATTAGATGTTTATCTGAAATGTTTAAAAATTTTTGGAGCTGGCGGGATTTGAACCCGCGTCCAAAATAACTAATATTATTGTTCTACATGTTTAGTTTATTTAATTTTTTAAAATAAAACTTAATAAACAAAATTTTATTTTTTATCTTAATAAAATACAATCTTATTGTTTTAAGATTAACAATATAAGAATGTCTCTTTTTATATAACCTTTCTAATATATAACTTACCTAATAAAGAGAAGAAAATAGATCAGCGAGAAAGGGCTTTATCTAGTTTTTTAAGCTGCTAAAGCGTAGTTTTTTTGTTTTGCATTTAATAAAATTGGTTTTTTAACGAGGCAAACCAATCCTCGACATGCTGCAACAATTTTTGTATATTCTGTCAAATCCATAACAGCCCCATATATAAATTATATTATAATAGATATATTGGATTTAGACAATATTTATATATACAAATATTATTATTTATTTTTTCTAAAATTGTTCAAAAAGCATTTTTTTATATTGATCTTTATAGTACCATGAGTGTAATTTTTATTAGAAATACAATAATTTTTGTTATTGTATTTATCAAATAAAAAATTTATGAATTATATATTATTTTATTAACTTTATGAGTGATATTAATATGATAGATGCTATTAGAAAAATAAAAAAGCAATTAAAAAAAAATATTATTGTTCTTTATATGAAAGGTTCTCCTGAACATCCTAGTTGTGGTTTTTCTGCTCGAGCTGTTCAAGCTTTATCTTCTTGTACTTCAAATTTTTTTTATGTTGATATTTTAAAAGATACAGATATTCGTTTAGCTTTACCAAAATATTCAAAATGGCCAACCTTTCCTCAATTATGGATTAAAGAGCGTTTGATAGGTGGATGTGACATCATGTTAGAATTATTAAATAACGGAGAACTATTAAATTTAATTCAAAATTGTCAAAATAATACTCAATTGGATAAATCACAGTCTTAGATTTAGGATTATATAAATTATGCATTAAACATCTCATCTTGTTTTTTTCGATGAGATGTATTTGGAGGCCAACCTCCAAGTCTTTTCCATCGATTTACTAATTCGCAAAATAAGTGTGCTGTTTGTATGGTATCGTATAGAGCAGAATGTGCTTGAGTTGTATCAAAAGGAATACCAGCCATTTGACAAGCTTTCGCTAACACTGTTTGTCCAAAAATTAAACCGCTAAGTGCCGCTGTATCAAATGTAGTAAATGGATGAAAAGGATTTTTGATAACTCCTATTCTTTTGGCTGCTGCCATTAAAAAGTTATGGTCAAAGTTAGCATTATGAGCAACTAGTATTCCTTTCTTACAACAATTCAAGCTTATTTTCTTTTTTACTAGTTTAAAAATACTCGCTAATGCGCTTTTTTCACTAACAGCCCCTCTAAGAGGATTAAAAGGATCTATTTTATTAAAGGCAACTGATTCTGCTTGTATAATTGATCCTTTAAAAGGTTTAATGTGAAAATGTAAGGTATCATCTATTTGTAGCCATCCCAGTGTATTCATTTTTAAAGTTACAATTGCAATTTCTAACAAAGCATCTGTTTTTGCATGAAATCCTGCACTTTCTATATCTATAACAACGGGATAGAATCCTCTAAATCGATTTTTTATCATAAATCGTAAATTTTGTTTTATAGACATATGTATCTCAGTTTCATTATTTAGTATAATTTTAATTTATCTTTATGTATTTAATGATATAAAATTATAATCATCTTGTTCAAATAACTCAATATATTTAAATAAAAATAACGATTGTTTTTTTTATTATACTTTTTTTAAAAAATCATTTTTAATGAACATATTTTTTTAAAACATTATTTTTGTTAATGGTTAATAATATGTATGATAATGTGATTGTTTAAAAAATAAAATTTCTTTGTATTAGGATATATTATTAAATGTATTATTAAATATATTCAATAAATATACTGATTTTTAAAATAAAGAGAAATCTTTATTTTAAAAATATATAAAAATTTATTTTTAGAATATTTTTTTAAAAATACTTTTGAAGATATATACTTTTTTTATAATTTATAAAAAAATATTGTATATATGTAGTGTGATCGTTTAATAACATTTGTGTATAGTTTTTTATAAAAAAAATAATATATAATATGCAAACATATAAAGTTTAACTACCTAATATATAAGTACAAAATATATATATTATAGGTATATAAGATATAAGCATAGGATGGTTTCATTAGTAATTTTGTAAAATATGTATCATAATTTAATTATATTTAATTTAAAAGAAGGTATTTTGAAAACGATAAAAATGATTGTCGGTCTTGGAAATCCGCTAAATCAATATTATAATACACGACATAATGTAGGTTATTGGTTCATTAATATGTTATCTGATTTTCATAAAATTTCATTTAAATTCAAAAAAAGTTTTTTAGGATATATTGCGAATGTTACAGTAAATAATCATGTAATTTATTTATTGCGACCACATGTATTTATGAATGTTTCAGGTATTTCGGTTTATTCTGTTTCATCTTTTTATAAAATTGATTTATCCGATATTTTAATAGTACGAGATGAATTAGATTTATTTCCTGGAATAGTAAAAATAAAGTTTGGAAAAGGTCATAATGGTCATAATGGTGTTAAAAGTATTATCAATCATTTTCCCATGAAAAATGATTTTATGCAATTATGTATTGGAATTGGTCGTCCGATAAAAAAAAAGAATGTATCAACATTTGTGTTAAAAGCACCTGAAAAATTAGAAGGTAATACAATTAAAAAAGCAATTTTGGAATTTATTTTATTAACTAAAGATAATATATATAAAAAAAATTTTTTGAAAAATAAAAAAATTATTATCAATCAATAATGTTTTGTTGTGATTGTTGATTATTTTTTCTGTAAATTTGATGTTAAACTGAATAGGTATAAATTATTGTGGTATATAAATGTGGTATTGTAGGATTGCCTAATGTAGGAAAATCTGCTTTATTTAATACGATAACAAGATTAAATATTCCATCAAAAAATTTCCCTTTTTGTACTATTGAACCTAATATAGGGATAGTTTCTATTCCCGATAATAGGTTGAAAAAAATAGCTGTTTGTGTGTCAACTAAAAATATTATACATAGCTGTATTACTTTAATTGATATTGCTGGATTAGTAAAAGGTGCTTCTAAAGGAGAAGGTTTAGGAAATAAATTTTTAAAAAAAATTAGAGAATGCGATGCCATCTTGCATATTGTTCGTTGTTTTATAAACAATAAAATAACTCATATATACAATAATGTAAATCCACTACGTGATATTAATATTATTAATACGGAGTTATTGTTATCTGATCTTGATTTATGTGAAAAAATTTTTAAAAAAAAATCTATTCAAAAAAATGTGAATGATGTATATCATTCTATTTTTCTTAACTTAATAAAACGATGTATATCTCAATTACAATCTGGTTTTTTTTTGAAAGACTTAGTTTTTTTAGAAGAAGAATTAAAAATCTTACAACAATATCAATTTTTAACGTTAAAACCTATGATTTATATTTTTAATATGACAAAAGATATGTGTTGTAATATTGATATTAATGAATTATATAAAGATAAAAATGTTAATTTATCTACTGTCATTCCTGTGGTACTAGGTCATAAATATAGTATAAATAATAATCATTATGATGTTTTATCTATTCAAAAAAATCATTTGTTTTTTTTTGATGTAGATTTTAATAAGTTTATTAGGCATTTATGTAACTCTTTATTTTTAAAAACTTTTTTTACTGCTGGACCAAAAGAAGTGAAATCATGGATATTTAAAGCAGAAAAAACCGCTATTCAAGCTGCTAAGATAATTCATACTGATTTTTCTAAAGGTTTTATTAGAGCTCAAGTCATTTCATATGTTGATTTTGTTAGGTATTGTAATTTAATTAAAATTAAGCAATTAGGTAAAATGCGTAGTGAAGGAAAAAAATATATAGTTCAAGATGGAGATATTATAAATTTTTTATTCAATATATAAATTATATAATTTAGTTAGTAATAAATATTAATTTTGAATCAATTGTAATTTAGAGAGGGATTCTAGTTTTCCTCTCTAAATTATAAGATTTATTAAATTTTTGTTAGTAAAAAATTTTTTAATTTCAAAAAATCTGGTTTCATGTGATGTGAAAAATTTTTTAAATTTACTCGAGATTTTAAAGAATAGGGTAATTTTAATTTAATGTTTAATATTGATTCAACTGTATCTTGAAATTTAGACGGATGAGCAGTTCCTAAAAATAATCCAAAATCTGTTTTTTTCATATTTTTGACTAGTACTTTGTATGCTATAGCTGCATGAGGTTCAGATATATATCCTATTTTATATAGTTCTTGAAGAGTTTTGATGTTTTTTTTATCAGATATACTCTCAGATTTTAGAGTATGTAAATTCCAATTTTTTCTTCTAAATAATTCTTCTACTCTTGGCCAGTTATTAGGTTCACTGATATCCATAGCATTAGAAATTGTGGAGATAGTATTATTAGGTTTCCATACACCATTATTTAAAAAACGAGGTACTGTATCATTTGCGTTAGTAGCAGCAATAAAGGATTTTATAGGTAATCCTAATGATTTCGCGATTAATCCAGCGGTTAAATTACCAAAATTACCGCACGGTACAGATATTACAACATCATTATGATGTTTAGACGGTATTAATGCAAAAGCTTCAAAATAATAACAAATTTGAGCTAGTAATCTACTAATATTAATAGAATTAGCGGAATTTAAACCAATCTTTTCTTTTAATTTTTTGTCGTTAAATGATTGCTTTACTAAATATTGACAATCATCAAAACTTCCGTCAATTGCGATAGTGTGTATGTTTTTTCCTAACGTACAAAATAGTTTTTCTTGTAGTACACTAATTCTTCCTTTAGGGTACAGTATTACAACACGAATATTATTCATACAATAAAAAGCATGTGCAACTGCAGCTCCCGTATCACCTGAGGTTGCAGTTAGTATAGTCATACTAGAATTTTTATTTTTCCAATATGATAACATATTTGCCATAAACCTTGCTCCAAAATCTTTAAACGCTAAAGTTGGTCCATGAAACAATTCTAGGCAAGAAATATTTTTGGTAACCGGCACAATAATTGGTGGAGTAAAAGAAAAAGCAGATTTAATTTGTTTTTTTAAATCAGGCAATGATATTTCATCAGATATAAAGTGAGATAGTATATGCGTACTACGCGTAATAAAATCCATTTTTATTAACTTCTTTAAATCTTGAGAATTAAATTTTGGCAAATATTTTGGAAAAAATAATCCTTGTTTCTTTCCTAAACCAGATTGAATAGCATTTAAAAAATTTACCTCTTCTGTATGATCTTTCAAATTATATAGTTTCATTGTTGCAATCTCATTTTTCTTGCACCTAATTGATCAATTTTACAAATATAAACAAATCCCTTATTATTAGTGAGAAAGTTTTTTTCTAACCATTTTTTTACTTTATTTGCAATAGAAATATTTAAACATATTGAAAATAATGTAGGTCCAGAACCTGAAATGTTACATGTTAATGCTCCTAATTTCATTATGGATCTTTTTATATGTAAAAATTTTGGTATTAATGGAATTCTATAAGGTTCTGCTAAAGTATCTTTCATAAAACGAATAGCTAGTTCGGATTGTTTTGTGTGTAATGCGTGTATAAATGTAGATAAATTTCGACTATTTTGTATACATATATCTTTTTTATAATGTAAAGGAAGAATATTTCTGGCGACTGAAGTAGATAATGTTATACCAGGCCATGCAATTATCCATAGCCAATTTTTAAAAATAGGGAGTTTTTGTGTAACATAATTTTTATCGCCTGTGATTAATTGTAATCCTCCTAAATAACATGGAGCAACGTTATCATAGTGAATACCCCCAGAAATATCTCCTTCTAAAGAACCCATTAATTTAATTAATTCTGTTTTTGTGAGTTGTGTTTTATAAAACTGGTTAAACGCAAGAACACTAGCTACTATAGAAGAAGCGCTAGAACCTAGTCCAGATCCTATAGGCATATTTTTTTCTAATTTAATTGATATTGGTATTTTTTTATTGGTATAGTTATTAAACCAACGCCATGCTTTCCAAGTAATATTTTTTTTTATGTCCGTAGGTAAATTATCGGAAAAAGATCCGTGACACTTTAATTGAAATGTATCTGATGATTGTATTGATATACAATCTCCTAATAAAGTTCCATCTATGGGTGTAATAGCTGCTCCTAAAATATCAAAACCAACACCAACATTACCAATGGAAGCGGGAGCATAAATTTTTATCATTATCGTAAACTCGTAATGTTATAATATAACACGTAATAAATCAGAAAAAATACCTGATGCTGTTACTTTATTTCCAGCTCCGTAACCGCGTAGTATTAAAGGAATGGGTTTATAATATTTTGTATAAAAAACAAATATATTTTCTCCATTTTTAACGTAGTACAATGGATTTTTATTGTCTACAGATTTAATTTTTATACTGCATGATCCGTTTTTTTTTATTGTACCTATAAAACGCAATACTTTTTTTTTACTTTTTGCTTTATTAACTTTTTGAATAAATATATTATTTAATTGTTTTATTTGTGAAAAAAATTCTTTTTTATTTTTTAGTTTATTAAAAGAATCAGGTAATATTTTTTCTATAGTAATATTAGATAATTCTAATTGATACCCAAATTCTCTTGCTATAATTAATAATTTTCTAGCTACATCTATTCCAGAAAGATCGTCTTGAGGATTTGGTTCTGTAAATCCTAATTTTTGTGCTTTTTTGATAGCATCTGATAAGGTACTATTACCATCTAATTTTCCAAATATGTATGACATGGAACCTGATAAAATACCTTGAAATTTAATTAATTGATCTCCAGATTGTACTAAGTTTTTTAAATTATTAAGTATAGGTAATCCAGCACCTACATGTGTTTCATAAAAAAATTTTTTATTATATGTATGAGCTGTTTTACGAATTGATTTGTAATCAGAAAAGAGTGATGAATTGGATTTTTTATTAGCTGTAATTATATGAAATCCTTTTTTCATAATTATATTATATTTTTCAGCAATATCTTGACTAGCAGTACAATCTATTAAAATTGGATGTAAATATCCATTTTTTTTTGCCAAATTTAAAATTTTTTCCAAGAAAAATAATTTTTTAGATTTTTCAAATTTTTTTTTCCATTTATTTAAATTAATTTTTGTTTTATTTTTTATATAGGTAGTAGAATTTGCAATTACATTAACATTTAATTGAATAAAATTTTTTTTTAATTTTTTTTCTTGCATTAAAATAATATCTAGTAATTTTAATCCAACTCCACCTATACCAATCAAAAAAATATTTACGGGAATAGTTTTATAAAGAATTAAATCATGAATTTTTTTTGTGATATTAATGATATTTTTATCATATAAAACGATAGACAACGAAATATTAGAAGTATTATGTGATATTTCTAGTATTTTATTTTTAAAACTATTAATTACTAAACATATTTTTTTTAAAATATTAATATTATGTTTTTTTACGTTATAGCCAATAATAGAAATGATACTAAGTTTTTTGACGCATAAAATTGTTGTAGGTAATTTATTTTTTGTTTTTATACCAAGTATTTTTTTTAATTTTATTTTTATATTTAGTAATGGATGATCTTGTATATAAAAACTAATTGTATTATTTGATAATGATTGGTTTAATAAATATGTAATAATATTTTTTTTAGACAGATATTCGAATATTTTTTTTAAAAATTTTTCCTTATTTAATTCTTTTATATTGATTATTTTAACTAAAACTATTTTTTTTAAATATGTAATTCCTTTAATTACATCAATATTTTTATTATTTTCTGTGGTTAATAGAGTACCTGGAAAATTAGGTTTATTGGTATTTTTAATAATGCATGGAATGTTATGAGTTTGTAATGGTTTTACTGAAGCCGGATGAATGATTTTAGCGCCAAAATAAGATAATTCTAATGCTTCTTGATATGTGATTTCTGATATAAATTTAGCTGTAGATATAATATTAGGATCGCTTGTATATATTCCGTTTACATCTGTCCAAATTTCACAAGTATGAGAATTAGTACATATAGATAATATAGTAGCGGAATAATCAGATCCATTTCTTCCTAAGATTACTAATTCTTGGAATTTATTACCAGCAATAAAACCTGGCATAAGAATAATTTTTTTTTTAGTTATATTTAAGTTTTTGAAATTTTTTTTAGATTCACGTATGTCAGCAATAGCGCTAAGATAATTAGATGTAGCTAGTATTAGTTTTACAGGATTAATTATTAAAACTTGATATTCATATGAAATTAGTAATTCTTTCATTATTTTTACGGATAATATTTCGCCCATACTTATTATTTGAGCGTAAATTTTATCTGGACATTTTTTAAGTAGTTTTATTGAGGATAATAATTTTTTTAGTTTTTGGTACTGTATCTCTATTTTTTTTTGAATGTTATTTTTAGGATATTTTTTATTAATTATATATATATTTTTTGTCAAGTTTAAAAAAAATCTTTTTAAAGTAATTAATTCTTTAATAGGAATATTATTATCACGAATACATTTTTTAATGATTTTTTCTAGATGATTAGTTATAGTAGCCGGTGCGGATAATACCACTGATATTTGATTGATTTTTGTTTGATTAATAATAATTGAAGATACTTGTATGAATTTTTTTGCATTTGCAAGAGATGTACCTCCAAATTTTAACGTTTTCATAAATATAATCTCGTGTAAAAATCATTATTTAAGTTTGATTTATTTAAAATAGTGTTTTACTATATGTATAAATTTTAATTGTAATAAATATTGTTATATTGATAGTAGTATTTTGATTGTATTATTATGAATGATATGAAAAATTTAGAATATAAATATTTTTATTACTTTTATATATATACTGTTAATAGTCACATAAAATTTATTATGAGGTAATTAATAAATTGTATCATATTTTTTGTTTTTTTGCTTTTTAAAAATTAATTTATTAAAAATATTACAAACGAAAGAATCTTTATATTAAATATTTTTTTGATTATGTTAAAATATGAGAATTTTTCTATTTTAGAATTTTTTATTTTTAAATTAAAATATGTAATACTAATTGATTAATTGATAGAATTTTTTAATGAAGATTAATATATATATTATGTTTTCGTGAATTTTATTGAATAGTTTTTTTTATATAATACGTGATACACATTAATATTTTTTTTTAAAGAAAATGTTTTTTTTGTTCCATAGAAATAAAGTTTTTTTTAATTCGATTTTGTTTTCTATTCTAGAGCGAAGCGAAATAAGTTCTAGAGCTTGAAAAAAAATATTATTTTTCTTGGTTTCTTTGGTTTCATGGTTTTTTTTTTTTTCTATTTCTGTTTGTAAATTCCATATTTTTTCAATATTTATAAGGATATTTTTTGGAATTCCCAATAACAATGAATATTTTTTTAAAATATAATGAACAGAAACAGAATATGCTTTTAAATATTTTATGTTTTTTTTAATTAATAATATTTGTATTTTTTCCCTTAATGGGTACCAAAGTAGTGATGCAAATAAAAAAGAAGGACAGCGTATAGAGTGGTGTGAAGAATAAGAATCTACTTTTTTTAAACATGCAATAATGATATTTTGTAAAAATTTTGTGTTTTTTTTACTAAATTTATTTAATAAAAAAGGTAGTAATGGATAAATTAAAGAATATTTTTTTAATCGCATGTATGTTAAATAACCATAACCTAAACAAAATAATTTGATAGATTCATTAAACAAGCGAGCTCGAGGAATGTGTTTTAATAGTGCTGATAATTTAACTATTGGTGCTTCAGTTTCTCTATCAATATGCATGTGTAATTGTACAGAAAAACGAATTACTCTCAACATTCTTACTGGATCTTCTCTATAACGAGTTTCAGCATCACCTATAAGTCTGATTATTTTCATTTTTATATCTTTAATTCCACCAACGTAATCTCGAATACTAAAATCTTGAATATTATAATACAATGCATTAATAGTCAAATCTCTTCTATATACATCTTCTTCAATTTTTCCAAAAGTATTATCAACTAATAACATTCCGCTAGTAGATTTTTTCATATTAGGATATGGTTTTTTTTTATCAGTATTGTTGTTTTTCGTTCTGAATGTTGATACTTCAATAATTTCACTTTTAAATATTAAATGCGCAATAATAAAGCGACGTCCTATTAATCGACAGTTTTTGAATAGTTTTCTAATTTCGTTAGGTTTTGCGTTAGTAGCAATATCAAAATCTTTAGGCTTTTTGCCTAACAATAAATCTCGGACTCCACCGCCCACTAAATACGCTTCGTATCCTGATTTACTTAATCTATACAATACTTTTATAGAATTTTTACTAATTTTTCTTTGAGATATATTGTTATTCTTTTTTATAATTAGCTTCATATTTTAATATCGACGTTATTTTACGTTTATATATAGTTTTTTTTAAATTGATAGTATTAATGATACATTAAAAAAATTTTGTTTTTTATATTTTATATATTTAAATAAGATATACATAAAATATATTTTTATGAACTATAAAATTTTTTAATATCATCTTTATGTATAAAAATATATATAGTTAATCTTATTCAATACATACTTAATAAAAATATTTTTATAAAGTTAATATTAATAATATATTAACATAGAGTATATTTATACACATAATGTTTAATTTGTGATTTATAAAATTTTTAGATTTTAAAATTCATTATTAACAAGATTTGCTAATTGCGTTATATTTTTGCGCATAGGTATCAGGATTTTACTCATGAATGTATAAATAATCATTCTTTTGTATATAACTATATTGACATTTTATATATATTTAATGTAATTATATTACTTTAATAATCGCAGTAATTTTATATATAAGATATTTTTATAAATTACATACTTTATTAATATTTATTTTTATTGATATATAATAAATATTATTTTTGTATATTTCACAGAATATATTTTTGTCTGTAAAAATTTAATGGAATAAAGTATTTTATATAGAGTATAATAATTTTTGTGAATAATATTTTTATAAATTGACGTATACGAAATATATTCAATATGTAATCGCTTTTTATTTATCAACAAAAACTAAATAGTGTGATTGGGAAAAATAAATGAATTTTGCATTGGGGGTGGAATATGATGGGAGTATGTATTTTGGTTGGCAAAAACAAAAATCAGTATCGACTATACAGGGATGTATAGAACAAGCTTTATCTAAAATAGCTAATTGTAAAATAAATGTATTTTGTGCTGGTAGAACGGATAAAGGAGTGCATGCTATGATGCAAATTGCTCATTTTAGTACTTCTGTTATTCGAAGTACTTCTGTTTGGTTAAAGGGTGTAAATGCATTATTACCGCATAATATTACTGTGTTGTGGTTGCAAGAGATTAAGCTTGATTTTCATTCTAGGTTTTCAGCATTATCACGATCATATCGTTATATAATTTTAAATCGTAATACGCGATCAAGTTTTTTAACTAAATATTATTTTTGTGTAAAAAATTCTTTAGATGTTAAAAATATGCAGATTAGTTCTAGGTGTTTGTTAGGTTTACATGATTTTACCGCCTTTAAGAGTAGTGGTTGCCAATCTTTTTCTCCATATAAAAATATAACTTCTTTAGTAATATATCGGGTGCATGATTTTATAATTATTGATATTACTGCTAATTCTTTTTTATATCATATGGTTAGAAATATTGTTGGATCTTTAATTAAAGTAGGTTTATCAAAGCGTAACATTTTTTGGATCAAAAGGATTTTAACTAATAAAAATATAAATAAAATTTATTCTACTGTTTCTTCTTCTGGATTATATTTTTTGTCTGCTACATATCCAGATCATTATTTAATACCCAATAATCTTTATATGTATAAATATGAAGGTTTATTTCAACACCTTTTAAATAAGCGTTATTAATAATGTAATATTTTTATTAATTACAGTGTTTTAATATTTAAATATTACATTTTATTGTTATTAACAGTACTTAAATTGTATATACTATTTTGACAAAGTTAATTGATTAAAAAAATTTATATTTGTAAAAAACTTTTTATTGTTTATATCCATATATTTTATATATATGATATTATGGAAAACATTAAATTTTATTGTTTATTTTTCATGAAAATTTTTATTAATATTTTTTTTATTTTATCAATAATAATATACATGTAAATTTATAAATATTATTTTTATGCGTATTAATACATAATTTTTTTTGTTTAAATTGATTTTCTTGAATTTATAAAACACTGATAGTACATTGTGTTTGATTATAAATTAAACAATTTTGTTTATATAAATAGTGAATAAATATATTTATTTATGTTTATCAAATTTTAACATAATAAAATATGTTACATAATAATATTCATATACTATATTTTTAATTTTATAATATTTTATGAACTAATATTTTTATTAAATATTTATTAAACTGTATAAGATTTTTTACTTGTAGTTTTAGAGAAAATGAGATTTATGTATGTTAGGTAAAATAATTAATAATTTTTTTTTAAGTCGCAATGAACGTGTTTTAAAAAGTTTAAATGAACTTGTAGTTAAAATTAATATTCTAGAAAAAGATTTACTACAACTGAAAGATTATGATTTAAGAAAAAAAACAGATGAATTTAAATTACGATTAAAATATGGAGATACTCTTGATTCTTTACTTCCAGAAGCTTTTTCCGTAATTCGCGAAGCTAGTAAACGAGTTTTTGGAATGCGTCATTTTGATGTACAGATTTTGGGAGGAATTATTTTACATAGAAAAAGTATTGCTGAAATGCGTACAGGTGAAGGAAAAACATTAACTGCTACTTTACCGGCGTATTTAAATGCTTTATTAGGTCTTGGTGTTCATATTGTTACAATGAATGATTATCTTGCGAATAGAGATGCAAATAAAAATCGTGTTTTGTTTGAATTCTTAGGGTTAAGTGTTGGAATTAATGTTTCTGGTATGTCACAAGAAGATAAAAAAATAGCGTATTTAGCAGATATTACGTATGGTACTAATCATGAATATGGTTTTGACTATTTACGAGATAATATGGTTTTTTGTAATAAACAAAAAGTACAAAGAAAACTGTATTTTGCTTTAGTTGATGAAGTTGATTCCATTCTAATTGATGAAGCTCGTACACCTCTTGTAATTTCTGGCCCTATAGAAAACAGTGATTATTTATATAAAAAAATAAATTCTTTAGTTCCTTTTTTAATTCCTAAAAATAAAAAAAATTACAATGAAATTTGCAAAATAGGTGATTTTTATATAGATTATAAGCAACGTCAAATTCATTTAACTGAAACGGGATTGATTAAAATTGAGAAGTTATTAGTGAAACATAATCTTTTGCCTGAATCAGAATCATTATATTTATCTAAAAATATTTTTTTTATCCATCACATTCTTTTAGCTTTAAAAGCACATTATATTTTTTTAAAAAATGTAGATTACCTTGTACAAAACAATAAGATAATTATTGTAGACGAACATACAGGAAGAATTATGTCCGGGAGAAGATGGTCTGATGGGCTACACCAAGCAGTAGAAGCAAAAGAAAAAGTAGTGATACATCATGATAATCAAACTTTAGCATCCATTACATTACAGAATTATTTTCGATTATATTCTAAATTATCAGGTATGACGGGTACTGCTGCAACAGAAGCGTGTGAATTTAATTCGATTTATAGCCTGGACACTGTCGTTATTCCTACTAATAAACCTATGATTCGTAATGATATGTCTGATTTAATATACCTGTCTGAATCTGATAAAATTAACGCAATTATATCGGACATACAGAATTGCGTAAAACGTAAACAACCCGTATTAGTAGGTACTGTTTCCATCGAAAAATCTGAAAAAATTTCTAAAATATTAAAAAAAATTAATATTCAACATAATGTTTTAAATGCTAAAATGCATTCTAAAGAAGCAGTAATCATATCTCGTGCTGGAGAACCACAAGCTGTTACTATTGCAACTAACATGGCTGGTCGAGGTACTGATATTGTTTTAGGAGGAATGCAATGTGAAATAAGAAAAAAAAACCATATTGTAAATAAAAATAATGTATTGCAGGAATCTTGGAAGAAAAAAAATAATTTAGTTCTTAAATCTGGAGGTTTACATATTATTGGAACTGAAAGGCATGATTCGAGAAGGATAGACAATCAATTAAGAGGACGATCTGGTAGACAGGGAGATCCAGGTTCATCAAGATTTTATTTATCACTAGACGACAATTTGATTCGTTTATTTGCTTCTGACAATATTATTAGTTTTATTAAAACTATTGGCATGAAAAAAGGACAATCTATTGAACATCCTTGGTTAAATTCTGCAATTGAAAGAGCTCAGAAAAAAGTAGAAAATCAAAATTTTGATACAAGAAAACAATTATTAGAGTATGATAACGTTATTAATGAACAACGTGAAGTTATATATCAAGAAAGAAATAAATTAATTAATACGTCAAATATTCACGATCATATTTTGAATATCTTAAAAGATAGAATCAAATTTTGTATTAAACAATATATTTCTGGAAATACGGTTAATCAAGATAGTTTTATAGCCTTAGAAAAGGAGTTAAAAAATAATTTTTATTTTATTAAATCAATTAATAAATTTTTAGAACACGATACTACATTATATGATAATGTAGATAGATTAATTGATTTAATTGTAACTACAATACAGTTTAGTTATAGTAAAAATACTTCTTTAGTATCTAAAAAATGTTCTAACATGATTGAAAAATCAGTAATGCTACAAATACTAGATATTTTTTGGGTAGAACATTTAAACTCGGTAGATTTTTTGAGACAAAGTATTCATTTACGAGGGTATGCACAACAAGATCCTCAACAAGAATATAAAAGAGAATCATTTTTTATGTTTCAGTCAATGTTAGAATCAATAAAAAATAATGTAATAAAAAGTTTAGTGAATATTTTTTATGTAGATTTTGAACAAAAAAAAAATATATATATGCATGTGATTGGTTGTAAAGATTATAATGAATTTCATTTATTAATTATGAAATCTATTAAAATAACCTGATTATATGAAAATTTATACGTTATAATTATTTTATTTATACTATACATGTGTGCACTTTTTTTGTATTATTATTATTTTCAGTAATTTTTTTGATAATATATGTATAAAAGTATTTAATGTATTTAAACAAACATATAATTTATAAATAAAAATAAAAATTTTTATTTTTTAAATTTAGATGTTTTTGTTTTTTAAAATATTTTATATTTATGTATTTTATGCTGATAATTGTGTATATTTTGAATATGCATATTTATATAAATACATAAACTATAACATAATTATGTATAATAAATCTTTTTAATATACAAACATATTTTTACATAAATAAAAACTCTTATTTAAATAAAATATATTGTATGATAAATGAAATTTGTATTATTTTAAATATAAATGTTATTGAATATATACTATATTATATTTTATATTATAACAAATTAAATAGACAAAAAATTATTAAAATTATTTCAAATGATTAAATTATTATTATGTAGTTATTTTAAAGGTTTGTAAAAGTATGTCAAAAAATATTCTTAAAGATATCGATCCTATTGAAACATCTGAATGGATAGATTCTATTGAATCTGTATGCAAAAGATATGGTATAACACGAGTTCATTTTTTAATAAATAAAATTTTGAATTCACAAATGTTACAAAATACTAATATTCATAAAAATATTTTTTCTGATTTCATAAATACTATTCATGTTAATCAAGAACCAAAATATCCTGGAAATATTAAAATAGAAAAAAAAATTTGTTCAGTAGTGCGATGGAATGCAATTATGATGGTTTTGCGAGCTTCTAAGAAAAATTTAGATTTAGGGGGACATATTTCTTCTTTCCAATCATCTGCCATGATTTATGAAGTTTGTTTTAATCATTTTTTTCGTGCTTATAATGATTATGATAGTGGTGATTTAATTTATTTTCAAGGACATATATCTCCGGGTATTTATTCGCGGGCATTTTTGGAAAATAGGATAACAGAAGAACAATTAGATAATTTTAGACAAGAAACTAATGGAAAAGGATTGTCTTCGTATCCACATCCTAAACTAATGCCTGATTTTTGGCAATTTCCTACAGTTTCAATGGGTTTAAGTGCTGTTTCATCTATTTATCAAGCAAAATTTTTAAAATATTTATATAATAGAAATTTAAAAGATACTTCCAAACAAACCGTGTATGTTTTTTTGGGAGATGGTGAAATGGATGAGCCTGAATCTAAAGGAGCTATTACGATTGCTGCTCGAGAAAAATTAGATAATTTAATATTTGTTATTAATTGTAATTTACAAAGATTAGATGGACCTGTTTACGGCAATGGAAAAATTATCAATGAACTAAGTAATTTTTTTGTAGGTGCTGGATGGCATGTTATTAAAGTACTTTGGGGAAGCGGATGGGACAATTTATTAAAACAAGATGTATCAGGATGTTTAAAACAATTAATGAATGAAACGATAGATGGTGATTATCAAACTTTTAGATCTAAAAATGGCGCTTATATTCGAAAATATTTTTTTGGTAAATACGCAGAAACAAAAAAACTAGTTGATAATATGACCGATGATGATATTTGGAGATTAACATTAGGTGGTCATGATTTCAAAAAATTATATTCTGCTTTTCATGCAGCTAAATTAATAAAAGATAAACCGGTAGTTATATTAATTCATACAATTAAAGGTTATGGTTTAGGGAGTATTGCTGAAGGAAAAAATATTGCGCACCAAGTTAAAAGCTTAAATATTCAAGATATTCAACATCTGAAAAAACAATTAAAAATCAAAATAGATTCACAAGATCTACAAAAATTGCCATACGTGAAATTTTCTTCAGGTTCTGTAGAATATCGATATTTGCATGCTCAAAGAAAAAAATTACATGGCTATGTTCCTTTTCGATTAAAGAATTTTTCTAGAGATCTAATAATACCTTCATTAGAAGAGTTTCGTTACTTATTAAATAAACAAGATAGACCTATATCTACTACTGTTGCTTTTGTACGCATTCTAAATACACTTTTAAAAAATGCTTATATAAAAAATAGAATTGTACCTATTATAGCTGATGAAGCGCGTACTTTTGGTATGGAAGGTTTGTTTCGTCAGATTGGTATTTATAATTGTCAAGGACAAAAATATACACCCGCAGATAAAGATCAAATTTTTTATTACAGAGAAGATACTAATGGTCAAATTTTGCAAGAAGGTATTAATGAATTAGGAGCGGGTTCTTCATGGCTAGCTGCAGCAACTTCATATAGTACTAATAATTTTCCTATGATACCATTTTATATTTATTACTCTATGTTTGGTTTTCAAAGAATCGGAGATTTTTTGTGGTCATGTGGAGATCAACAAGCAAGAGGATTTTTAATTGGCGCAACATCTGGAAAAAGCACATTAAATGGAGAAGGCTTACAACATGCAGATGGACATAGTCATGTTTTATCTTCAACTATACCTAATTGTATTTCTTATGATCCTACTTATAGTTATGAATTAGCTGTTATTGTACAATCTGGTTTAGAGCGTATGTATGGAGAAAAACAAGAGAATATTTTTTATTATATTACCACTATAAATGAAAATTATGTTATGCCTAACATGTCTTATGATATGATAGAAGGGATTTGTAAAGGTATTTATAAACTGAAGACATATTCTGGAAATGCGGGTCATATACAATTACTAGGTTCTGGGGCTATTTTACGATGTGTTGAAAAAGCTGCTAAATTTTTATTATCTGAATATCAAATTGGTTCTGATATTTACAGTGTAACATCTTTTACAGAGTTAGCACGTGATGGTCAAGATTGTGTAAGATGGAATATGTTACATCCTTTAAAGAAAAAAAAAATACCATATATTACTTCAATAATGAATGAAGAACCTGTTGTCGCAGCTACTGATTATATGAAAATTTTTGCAGAACAGATTCGAGCGTATGTACCTTCAAAAATCTTTCACGTGTTAGGATCAGATGGATACGGTAGATCTGATAGTCGAAAAAATTTACGTGATTTTTTTGAAATTAGTACATCTTATATTATAAGTGCAGCTTTAGATGCATTAATTCAACAAGGAAAAATGGATACAGTAATATTAGTTGATGCTTTAAAGAAATTAAATATTATTTCCGATAAACCAAATCCTAGGCTCACATAAGAGGTGATATAGTGGACATAGAAGTATGTATGCCAGATATTGGAATGAAATGTGCAGAAGTAATTGAAATTTTAGTACAAGTAGGGGATAAGGTTATTAAAGAAGACGGACTAGTTTCTGTTGAAAGTCATAAATCTGTTTTAGAAATACCTTCCCCTGTTTCTGGAATTATTAAAAAAATTTATATTAAAATAGGAGATACGGTATCTGTAAATAAATTAATGATGACCATCGTAGAAAGTTGTTATAAAAATAATTTGATTAAAAATAATGAAATTAATAACAATTGTGTTGTTAATTCTAATGATCAATTAAATACTAATAACAGCATTAATTCTGATAATAATTATCAGGATAAGGAAATTTATGCATCTCCGATAGTGCGTCGTATGGCTAGGAAATTAAGTATCAACTTATTAGATGTTGAAGGAAGCGGAAGAAAAGAGCGCGTAACTAAAGAGGATATAGAAAAATACAATATTGCTCATAATGATATCAGTGTATATAATACTAAAGATGTTTTAGTAAAACAAGATAACTTAAACAATAAAAATGATGATCCAGAATATCAGTTATTAACCGGAATTCAGAAAATTTCTGGAAGTAGGTTATTAAATAATTGGAAAAATATTCCGCATGTTACTCAATTTGATGAAACAGATATCACTGAGTTAGAGGATTTTAGGAAATTATATAACTCTCGTAATTTAGCAAATAAAAATTTTCAAAAAATTTCACTGCTATCGTTTATAGTAAAATCTATTGTGCATGTTTTATTAAAATATCCTAGATTTAATAGTATCTTAGATGTTAATAAAAATAGTATTATTTTAAACAAAAATATTAATATCGGTATAGCTGTAGATACGCAAGATGGCTTGTTAGTCCCTGTTCTAAAAAATTTAAAATATAAAAATATTAGTGAAATATCATACGAGATATTTAATCTAGCTCATAAAGCAAAAAATAATCAGTTGAGCGTTTTGGAAATGCAAGGTGGTGGTTTTACTATTTCCAGTTTAGGAGGAATTGGAGGAACTGGCTTTACTCCTATTATTAACGCACCTGAATCTTGTATTCTCGGCATATCTAAAGCAACAATAAAACCTATTTGGATTAATAATAAATTTAGTCCTCGTTTGATGCTTCCTTTTTCTTTGTCATACGACCATCGTGTAATTGATGGAGCTGATGGAGCACGTTTTACAAATTTTTTAGGTCTTTTATTGTCTGACATTAGAAATTTATTAGTATAGTTATTAATACATGTGTAGTAGATTTTTGGTTATTAGTTGTATTAATTTAAATTAATATAAAATAATATTTATTAGTATTAATAAAAAGAGTATTTTATGAAAAATCATATTAATGTTAATGTAGCAGTCATTGGTGGTGGACCAGCAGGATATTCTGCTGCTTTTAGATGTTCTGATTTAGGTTTATCTACTATAATTATAGAAAAATATGGAGTTTTAGGTGGAACATGTTTAAATGTTGGTTGTATACCATCTAAATCATTGTTATATCTAGCTAATTTAATAAGAGAAATTCAAGAATTTTCTAAATATAATATAAATATTGGTAATTGTGACAACTTAAATATTTCTCAGATTATGGATTGGAAAAGTAATATTATAACTAAGTTAAATAACGGTTTATATAATTTAGCTAAATATAGAAAAGTTAAGATATTAAAAGGACTAGCTACTTTTTTAAATAAAAATACATTACAGGTAGTAAATAATGATATTGTTTATGATGTTCAGTTTAAACATGCTATTATTGCTTCTGGATCTACCCCAAAAACATTATCTAACATATCTGATGTAGACAGCCGTATCTGGTATTCTACTCAAGCATTAAGTTGTGTATCTATTCCTAAAAAATTACTAATTGTTGGAGCTGGTATTATTGGCTTAGAAATGGCGACTATATATAGTGCTTTAGGATCGCATGTAGATATTATAGACAGTTCTGAAAAATTTTTTCCATCTATCGATAAAGATATGAGTGATTTGTTTATTCAATATACTAAAAAATATTTTAGTATATATTTAAATACTTCAATTGATAATTTAGTATATACTCCTCAAGGAATTACAATAAAAACTAAATCATCTAGTGATTTTTTATGTAATAATTTATACGATAATATATTAATTTCTGTTGGTAGAATTGCTAATATTCATGATTTAAATGTGTCTGCTGCAGATATTCAGTTAAATTCTTCAGGCTTCATCCAAGTAGATAATCAAATGCGAACTAATGTATCAAATATTTTTGCTGTCGGCGATGTAATTGGTGCGCCGATGTTAGCGCATAAAGGAATACATGAAGCACATATAGCCGCAGAAGTAATTTATGGAAAAAAACATTTTTTTGAACCTAGAACTATCCCTTGTGTTGCATATTGTAATCCAGAAATTGCATGGACAGGTATTATGGAAGAACAAGCAAAATTAAAAGGTATTAAATGTCGAGCAGTTACTGTTCCTTGGAAATTTTCTGGAAAAGCAATCAGTTCTAATTGTGCAGATTGTGGTGTTACAAGATTAATTGTTGATACAGATAATAATAGAGTTATTGGAGGTATAATTATTGGTAAACATGCTGGAGAATTATTATCAGAGATTAATTTATCTATTGAAATGGGGTGTGATATAGAAGATTTAGCTCTTACGATTCACTCCCATCCCACCTTATCAGAATCAGTGAACATATCAGCACAACTGTTTCTTGGTACAGCGACAGATATGATGAATACAATATAGGTACTTATATACTGTTACATCAGAAAATTTATATAATTATGTATATTGATAGTTAAAAAATTTATATCTGTAAAATGGATGAAATGCTAATTTATTTCAAAAAAAATATCTTAATATTTTTATATAAATATTTTTTGTAAATATTACTGTATTAGTTGCTTTTTATAGTATCATTAACTTAACATTTAGATTAATATAAAATATTATTATGATTATATATAAAATATATTTTTTGTTGATCGAAGAATATTTTATGTATTTTAAATATAATTAACGAATCTTTATATATAATTGAAATGTTTTACAGAGCAGGTTATTCCCTGCTCTAAATAAAAATATAGTATATATATGTAACAAAAATGATAGAATTATTAAATATATAAACTGTATGTTTTTTATATTATTTATATTTTATTTATATTTGTATATAGTGTTATTTTATATATGATTATTTATATACTAAATGATAATCCACATCCACATGTTGTTTGAGCATTAGGATTACTAATGATAAATTTTGATCCTTCTAAATTTTCTATATAATCTATTTTTCCTCCGATTAAGTATTGAAAACTAATAGGGTCAATAATAATTGTTATACCGGATTTTTTTATATGAATATCATCTTTATTCATGATGTTATCTAATTTAAATCCATACTGAAAACCACTACAACCACCTCCTGTTATATATACACGTAATTTTAATTGTAAATTTTTTTTTATAAGTAAAAGTTTTTTTATCCTATTAATTGCTGTTATTGTAATCTTAAATGAATATATTGATGATTTCATATAAACTCTTTCTTTTAACAGTGTGATTATTTTTATTAGTTTAAAGAAAAATTTGATTTGTATTAAAATTAACAATATAGATATATAAAAATATTTTTATAAATTGCTTATATGTATGGTATTTTAATGGAGTTTTTACATGTAAATTTATTAAATTAGTATAAAATGATTAATATATATATATTGTATATATATAATAAAGTAATAATTGTTAATTACTATTTTTTCTTAAAAAAGCTGGAATATCTAAAAAATTTTTTTCATATTTTTGTGTGTTTTTAAAAGTATTATTAGTAGGTTTTTTAACATTATTTAAATTATTTACTACCCTATTTCTTCTTAATGATTGATTCCTATAGTCCACTAATAATTCTTTAGACGATTGATTTCTCATAAAAGAAATCTCAGGTCTTTTTTCCATACCAATTCCCGTTGCTACTACTGTTACTCTTAAAGAATGATCCATTTGTGGATCTAGTGAAGTGCCAATTACTACAGTTGCATTGTCAGATGAAAACGCTCGAATGGTGTTTCCTACAGTTTCAAATTCGTCTAGTCTTAAATCAAAACCAGCAGTGATATTTACTAAAACTCCTCTAGCTCCTGAAAGATCAATATCTTCTAATAAAGGGCTAGAGATAGCAATTTCAGAAGCTTCTTCTGCTCTATTTTCTCCTGAAGCTGATCCTGTACCCATCATAGCATAACCCATTTCTGACATTACCGTTCTTACATCTGCAAAATCAACGTTCATTAGTCCTGGTCGAGTAATCAGTTCTGCAATTCCTTGAACCGCCCCTTTAAGCACATCATTTGCAGCTCCAAACGCATCAAGTAACGATATTCCACGCGTTAAAACTTTTAATAATTTATCATTAGGTATAGTTATGAGGGAATCGACGTATTTAGATAATTCATTTAATCCTTGTTCAGCAAAATTCATTCTTTTTTTTCCCTCAAAACTAAAGGGTTTAGTTACTACAGCTACTGTTAGTATTCCGAGTTCTTTTGCTACTTCTGCTACTACAGGAGCAGCTCCCGTGCCAGTTCCTCCTCCCATTCCTGCTGCTATAAAAACCATATCTGCACCATCCAGTGCTGATTTTAATGTTTCTTTATCTTCTTCGGCAGAATTTTTTCCTACATCAGGATTTGCTCCAGCTCCTAAACCTTTTGTAATATTATTTCCTATCTGTATAGTTTGTCCTACAGCTATTTTTCTTAATGCTTGAGCGTCTGTGTTAATAGCAAAAAATTCTACACCTTCTATTTTTTCACGAACCATATGTTCAACAGCATTACTTCCACCTCCACCAACACCAATAACTTTAATAACTGCATCATTACTTAATTCAGAAGGTTCAAACATAAAATATACTCCATAACATTAGAATAATTAAAATTATTATACTTTTTGGATTGTAATTAATGTATTAACAAGTATTTTATTTGAGTAAATAAATATTTAAAAAATCCGCTATTTTTGTTTTTTAGTGAAATTGATTGTTGATAATTTTTTCCATATTGCAATAATCCAACAATGGTAGCATACTCAGGGTGTGCAAGATATTCAGGTATATCTGGAATATTACAAGGTTTTTTTATAATAATATTAGTTTGAAATACTTTATTTGCACATTTTAATAAATTTTTTATTTTAGAAGATCCTCCTGTCAACACTATATTAGAAATTTTAGGATATTTATTAGGATTAACATTACGACAATGAGTAAATGAGTATAAAATTTCTTTGTTTACTAGTTGTAATAATTCTGTATATCTTGGTTCAATGACTTCTACTAAAGATTGATAATGACAATTGATTACTTTTTCTCCTTTTTTGGTAATAATGTCTAAATTTTTACATGTTATTGAGATATCTTCTACAGCATATCCGTATTTTTTTTTTATAAATTCTGCATCGGAATAAGATAAAGAGAAAGCATATGCAATATCGCGTGTTACAGTGTTTCCTGCGTACGGTATAACTGCATTATGATGTAATGATCCATTTATATAGATACTAACATTCATTGTTTCTCCTCCTATGTCTACTAAACATACTCCTAAATCTTTTTCTTCTTCTGTTAGTACAGAAAGACTAGATGCTAAGCCAACAAATATGTTTTTTTTTACATGTATTCCACATTTTTGAATAGCTTTTATGATATTTTTATGAATATTTATATTTCCGGTAATTAAGTGAACATTAGCTTGTACTCGCATACCTGAAAGTCCTATAGGATTTTTTATACCAGATTGATTATCAACTAAGAATTCTTGAGGGATGATATGTAAAATTTTATGATTATATTTTATTTTGACAGATTTAGCTGTTTTGATAACTGTATCTACTTCTTGTTGCGTTACTTCGCTATTTTTAATAGGAGTAATTCCAATTTCATTTTGACAGCTAATTTCATTATGCGATATTGAGAGATATACAGAATGGATTTTACAATGAGCCATTTTTTCTGCAGTTTGAATGGACGTATTAATACAGTGTATTAATAGTTCTAAATTGTTAATTTTTCCTTTTTCTACGCCTTGAACTTTTTGTTTGCTAAAACCTATTATATTAATCATCCCACACTGAAGAATTTCCCCTATTAGTACAGTGATTTTTGTTGCTCCTATTTCTAGACCGGTAATAATATTTTTTTTTATTGAATAGTTCATATTTTTAATTAAATTAGATGATTGGTTTAATTTTTTATAAATTTAGTACAATATGTATATATTTCATATAAATATATAATAATAAATATTATATCAATATTTATACGTAAAAAACATTTTATAATTATTTTTAATAATAGTGTTTATAGTAATGTTTTAATATGATTTTTTTTATAAAATATCTGTAAAAAATCAAATGTATAAGTTTTTTAGTAACAATATATATTGTAATATAAATGTCACAACAATGATATTATTATACTTTTATTGAAGTTCAATAAATCATATATTTTATGAATATTAAATAATTTTTATGAATTTTAAAGATGATAATATTATTACTGATATGTAAATATTTTAATTTTTTAATAAATCAAATGTTGTCGATTTTATTTTTCATCAAAATATACAATATATTTTTTTTTAACATAAAATTTATATATATTTAATTTTTGTAATTAAAGAAAAACATACTACTTTTATTTTAAATATCACTACATACTGGTACTTTCTGGTATAGAAAGAGTAAAAATCTCATTTTCTAGAGATAATAAATAATGTGGTTTATTTTGATATGTAGATAAATATTTTGTATGTTATTTTTACAATGTAAAATATAATTTGAAATACTTTTAATATATTAATAATTAATTTTTAATTTTTTATAAATTTTTCTATATTTTATTATTTATATATTTATACTGCTATTTTTTGATATAATATTTATATATTTAATGATTTTTTTTACCTTTTTTTCTTGTTCTGATACTAATATTATATCATATTTATTAGTTTGAGAAAAAACAAATTGTATAGCCTGCTTTATATTATAAAATATAAAAAATTTATTTTTTTTATTACATTCATTTAATATATCGTGTAGAATTAATTTTTCTTGTTTATCTTGAGGATGAGTATTTATAAACACAATAAAATCAGAAAATTTTTCTATAATATTTCCTATAATTTTTCTGGTGCTAATGTTTGTTATCTCTTCATATCCTAAAATACACCAAATTTTTTTACAGTTATAATACGTCAAAGAATATAAAGCGCGATATAATATTTGTGGTAAATGAACGTTATTTATTACGAATAAAGGACTTTGATTGATTTGAATTTTTTCCATTTTTCTGCGTACAGGTTGTAAAAATTTACTACTTTGAATAAGTACATTTATTGAATATTTTAATAATAACATAGATGTCATAGCTAATAAAATGTTGGTAATATTAAAATTACCTAATAACAGGCTATATAATTTTCCTGAACCCCAAGATGAGTTAAAGAAAATTTTTGTACGTGAAGTACTGTAAATAATATTTATTACATTGATCCAAAATTTTGTGTGAAAAACATTATTTTTTTTAAATATAGTAACAGAAATAACGTTTTTATTTTTAAATTTGTGTATCCAATTACTTGTAATATTTTCATCTCCATTTAAGATAATGTTTTTAATTGCATTTTTTTTTAAAAAAGAAAATTTTATTTTTTCTTGTTGAAACATGTTTTTTTGGCCATCTATTAGATTAATAGTTAGATTTGTACATATTATTGATTCAAATTTTAAATTAGACATTTGTTTTTGCATTAAAACGTGATAAGACATTTCTATTATTGTAATATCTATTTTTTTTTTTACTAAATTGTATAGTTTTTTTTGAACAGAGTTTTTATAATTAATATTATCATCATTAGATTGTGTACATGTATTAACAGTATTTTCTAAATTTTTTATTATACCGACTTTTTTGTTAATAAGTTTTTCCCACTGTGCAATTAAATTAGCTACAGTAGTTTTTCCGTATGTTCCTATTACTCCGATTAATTTTATTTTTTTTTGGGGTTTATTAAAAAATCTTTCATATATTTGGTGAATATAGTAACTTAGTTTTTTAAAATAAATAATTAATGTATTAAATTGTGTAGATATACATAATCCGTGCTTGTTTTTTTCTGTTTCATATAAAATAACGTTAGCTTTATTTTTTAAAGCTTTTAAAATGTGATTTTTTTTTGTATTTTTTTTTTTATGTAACAAAATAAATAAATCACCACTTTTGATTTTAGAGCTGTATTGAGTAATATTACAAATTTTTTTTTGAGGAATATTATTAATCCATGGATTCAGTAATATTTGAATATTATTTATTTTTTTTATCATAATTTAAATATTATTTAATCGCTGTGAATAGAATTTATATATATTTCTATTTCAATATATGTGTTTAATATTTTATTTAGCATAATGTATAATGTACGTATATTGTTATATATTTCTTTTATTATATATATAAAAATATAATTATATATTTTTACAGACATATTAATAATAAAATATTTTTTTTATGGTGGTAAATCATTTTTTTTAAATTATTTGTATTTTATACAAACATATAAAAAATAAAATGATATAGTAATTTTTCTTGAAATAAATGAAATGTAGATTTTTTAAATATATTTATTTTTTATATATATAATCTTTATATAAGATACTGTATATATAGCTTTTTAATTTTATTAAAGTTATAACATTTCTGCAATTCTTAATAGCGCGCTACGTGCGCGTGGATTTTTTTTGATTTCATTAATATTAGGTTTTATTTTCTTGATAATTTTCATCTTTTTAAATGTACGTTGTTTAATTTGCTTCTCAGTTATAGGCAAACCTTTAGGGATTATTTGGCATTTACTATGTTTTTTAAAAAAATTTTTTACAATTCTACTTTCAATAGAATGAAAGCTAATAATGGCTATTCTTGCTCGAGTTTTTAAAATTTTTATTAAAATTTTTAATGTTTTTTTTAATGATTCTATTTCTTGATTAATATAAATACGTATCGCTTGAAAAGTTCGAGTAGCAGGATGTTTGAACGTATTTTTTTTGGGAATAACTCTTTTAATAATTTCTACTAAATCTAATGTTTGTAATATAGGTTTTTTTTTGTTTCTTTCTACAATGCAGTGAGAAATTTTTTTTGCATATCGTTCTTCTCCTAAATTTTTTAAAACATTTTCTATTTTTTTTTGGTTAGTTTTTTGCAACCATTGCCATGCAGGTATTCCGGTTGTATTATTCATACGCATATCTAAAGGTCCATTTTTCATAAATGAAAAACCTCTATTTGCTGTATCTATTTGTGTTGACGAAACACCTAAATCTAATAAGATTCCATCAATCTGTACATTATCAAGATAATATAAATCTTTTATTACTTTAAAAAAATTTCCTTTTTTAATAAAAAATCTGTTATCTTTTATTTTCTTTCCAAGAAGTACAGATTGTGGATCTTGATCTATTGCATATAATTTTCCTTTTTGTCCTATTTTTTTTAATATTTCTAATGAATGTCCACCTGAACCGAATGTTCCATCAACGTATATTCCGTTAGGTTTAATATTTAAAGCATTAATTGATTCTTTTAGTAATACTGGTACATGTGACATAATTTTTATAATTAATATTAAATTTATACATTCTCTAAGCATTATGTTTTAAAAATAAAATTTTTAAAATATTTAATAGAAAATGTATAAATGGTTAAAATGAATGATTATTATTAAATAATATAGTTTATTTGGTATTTTTTTAATTAAATATAGTTAATGACAATTAATACTGATTACCCCGGATCTAGATAATTCAATAATTTTAAAAGATTTTTTTATGATTTTTAAAAATGAATCAACAATATGGTTAGTACCTGATATTTGAATAATATATTTTTTTGAAGAACAATCAATTATAATTCCTTGATAAATGTCAAGTAATTGATTAACTTCATGAAGTTTTTTAAACTCATGTATTTTGATTCTTATTAATAAAATTTCTCTTTCTATATAACTTTTATTAGTAATTTCGATAACTTGATGTACATCAATTAATTTTTGTAGTTGTTTTTCAATTTGTTCGATTGTTTTTTTATTTCCAAAAGTTTGAATAGTTAATCGAGAAATCTTATTATTCTCTGTTGGAGCTACTGTAAGGCTGTCTATATTATATCCGCGTTGTGAAAATAGACCGATTACGCGAGATAGCGCTCCTGACTCATTTTCTAGTAAAATTGATAAAATACGACGCATAATTTAAAATTATCCTATTTTTGTAATAACATATCATTCATCCCACCATTTTTAATTTGCATAGGGTAAATATGTTCATCCGGTTCTATGTAGACATCTACAAATACTAATGATCCTAACTGAACTTTTTGTATAGCTATTTTTAATTTTTCAACAATTTCTGTAGGTTTTTTAATTTTTAATCCCACGTGTCCATACGACTTAGCTAGTTTTGTAAAATTTGGTAAAGATTGCATATACGAGTGAGAATGTCTTCCTTCGTATATTATATCTTGCCACTGTTTTACCATTCCCAACGATTGATTATTCAAATTAATTACTAGTATAGCAAGGCCATACTGTTTCGCTGTAGACAATTCTTGTATATTCATTTGTATACTACCATCTCCAGTAATACAAACTACAAGTTTTTTAGGAAATGCTATTTTTACCCCTAAAGCTGCCGGCAAACCAAATCCCATTGTTCCTAATCCTCCGGAATTAATCCAACGACGGGGTTTATCGAATATATAGTTTAATGCAGTAAACATTTGATGTTGTCCAACATCAGATGCTACATACGCATTTCCTTTTGTTAACTTATATAAAATTTTTATAAAATTTTGTGATTTAATGGTGGTATTAAATTTTTTATGATTGTTAATTTTTATTTTTTTCCATGAGTTAATTGTTTTCCACCACGCATGTAAGTAGTTTGTAGGTCTATTAAATGGATTTTTTTTAATAATATCTAACATGGTTAATAATATTTTTTTTGCATCTCCAATGATAGGAATATTTGCGGTAATAGTTTTTGAAATAGAAGTTGGATCAATATCAATGTGTATTATTTTTGCATTAGGGCAATATTTTTCTACATTATTTGTTGTTCTATCATCGAATCTAACTCCGATAGCTAATATCATATCAGAATGATGCATTGCCATGTTAGCTTGATAAGTTCCATGCATACCTAACATAGATAAACATTGAGGATTATTTCCAGGAAAAGCTCCTAAAGCCATAAGAGATAGTGTAACTGGAATATTTAAGAGAGTAGCTAATGAATATAATTCAGAATGACTATTAGAACTAATTATACCTCCTCCAACATAAATAATAGGTTTTTTAGATATTAAAATTTCATTTAATGCTTGTTTTATGTGTTTTTTTTTATTATTTTTTTTAAAGTGATAAGATTTAATTTTAACATTTTTAGGCCAAATATAATTTTTTTTTGTTTTTTGGTCTAAAATATTTTTAGGTAAATCAATCACAATAGGACCAGGTCTCCCTGTAGATGCTAGTAAATATGATCTTTTAAAAATTAATGGAATATCTTCAGATTTTTTTACTAAAAAACTATGTTTAACAATAGGTCTAGAAATACCAATCATATCACATTCTTGGAATGCATCAAATCCAATTAAATCAGAAGATACCTGTCCTGAAATAATGATTAATGGGATAGAATCCATATATGCTGTTGCAATTCCTGTGATTGCATTGGTTGCTCCAGGTCCAGATGTCACTAAAACTACTCCAATTTTCCCTGTACATCTAGCATAGCCGTCGGCCATATGTACAGCTCCTTGTTCATGTCGTACCAGTATATGTCGTATTTTTTTTTGACCTAAAGTATATAATGCATCGTATATATCTAATACTGCTCCTCCAGGATATCCAAATATTGTGTCTATTTTTAAATCTATTAATGATTTTACAACCATTTCAGCGCCTGATAACAATATCATTGATTACAAGTCCTTTTTAAAACTATTTTGATCATAAAAAAATATATAGTTATATGTATAACCATTGTTGTATAGTACATTTTATGTTTAGTAACTATTGTATATAACTAAACATGCAATAATATCCGCCTTTTTTTAGGCGGATATTTTTTAATAATAAAAGATTATTATTTAATAATATTCAATTAATTTTTAGTGCTACGCAGTAAGGTATTTAATTCTGTTTTTTTCAAGGTATTTTTATCAACTTTTTTAACTATTACTGCACAGTATAAATTTACATTATAGTGATTTTTAGAAGGTAAAGTACCCGAGACTACTACTGATCCCGATGGAACTCTTCCATAGAATATTTTTCCTGTTTCTCGTTCGTAGATTTTTGTACTTTGACCAATATATACGCCCATAGAAATTACTGAATTTTTTTCTATAATAACTCCCTCAACAATTTCAGATCGTGCTCCAATAAAACAATTATCTTCTATAATGGTAGGATTGTTTTGTAAAGGTTCTAATACACCACCGATACCTACTCCTCCAGATATATGTACATTATTACCAATTTGTGCACATGAACCTACGGTAGACCAAGTATCAATCATAGTATTTTTACCAATGTAGGCTCCAATATTAATAAAGCTAGGCATAAGCACTACATTTTTATCAATAAAAGCACCGAATCTTACTATTGAGTTCGGAATTATTCGTACAGAATCTTGAATAAATTGTAATTCATCATAATTTCTGTATTTTAGTGGTATTTTATCATAAAAAACATTGTTTGACGTTTTTATAATTTTGTTGCTTTTAGAGTAAAGGTATAATAATACACATTTTTTTATCCATTGATGTGTAATCCATTTTCCATGAATTTTTTCTGCAATTCTAATTATTCCGGAGTTTAACTGTGATATGGTTTGATAGATATACTTTTTTTCATGTTTAGTGATTTTGTAGTTACGCTCTTTTTTTTTTTTTTGAAAGATTTCTTCAATATAATGTTGTATTTTTGTCATCTGAATTATTGACCTGTTAGATTCACACAATTATTTTGCACTGTTTTTATATAGTAAATTTTAATATTATTTAAAATAATTGGATAATTTAATTTCTTTAAAGATAAAAATATTATTTTTTTTAAGTGTTAAGTAAATATTATGTATTTATAAAAATTTTAGGAATTTTTTCATTTTTTTGGTGTGTGATTATCTCACATCCAGTTTTAGTTACTAAAATTGTATGTTCATACTGTGCAGATAAACCGCCATCATTTGTTTTTATTGTCCAACCATCAGCCATACATTTTACATGTGGTAATTTTTCATTCACCATAGGTTCTATCGTAAATATCATCCCGGTTCGCATAATTATATAATCGTTATGACTGTAAAAATGTAAAATATGTGGAAATTCATGAAAATTTTTTCCTATTCCATGTCCACAATATTCTCTAACTACTGAAAAATTTTTTTTTTCTACATATTTTTGGATGATTTTTCCAATAGTATTTATTTTTACTCCATTTTTTATGCATTTTAAAGATAAATAAAGACTTTTTTTAGTAATTTGACATAAATATTTATTTTTTTTGCTAACAGATCCCACGAAAAACATTTTTGATGCATCAGTGTAGTAGTCATTTTTGATGACTGATACGTCTATATTAACAATGTCACCATTTTTTAATAATAATTTTTTGTCTGAAATTCCATGACAAACAACATCATTAATAGATATACATATGGATTTAGGGAAATTTTTGTACCCTAAACAAGCAGGTATAGCATGTTTAACTTGTGTTATATAATGATGACAAATTCTATTGATGTCTTCTGTAGAGACATCTGGCACTATATACGGCTTAATTATTTCTAATACATTTGCTGTGATTTTTCCAGATATTCGCATTTGTTGAATGTCGTATTTATTTTTTAAAGTATTTTTCATTTTTACGGGTTTGTTTTTTGGTTTATTTTATAAATCTTTATATAAAAAACAATAATTTATTTATATAAAAATATTTTTTTAAATAAATATTATGTATTTTTTTGGAAACACAAAAACGATATCAATAATTTTGTTATATTATGATATAATATATATATTACATATATCTTTATCTATAAGATATTTTCAAGATATTATTTGAAATTTATTCTTAAATTTATTAAATATATAATGATTTTTTTAAAATAAATATGAAATGTTTTGATAAAAATTAATTTATTTTGATATTAACTTGTATATTATTATATTAGCATATTTTTTTTTATTTTAAAAATTACAGGAGAATTGTTATGGATGTTCCTTTAATGAAGAATATGATTAAAGCCGGAGTTCATTTTGGACATCAAACACGATATTGGAATCCAAAAATGAAACCTTTTATTTTTGGTACTAAGAATAAAGTGCACATTATTAACTTGGAGAAAACATTACCGTTATTACAATCAGCTACTACAGCTCTTCAAAAAATTATTCAACGTAATGGTAAAATATTATTTGTAGGAACGAAAAAAGCAGCTAGCGTAGCGATTAAATTAATTGCATTATCATGTCATCAATTTTATGTAAATCATCGTTGGTTAGGAGGTATGCTAACAAATTGGAAAACAGTTAGACAATCTATAAATAAGTTAAAAGATTTAGAAAAGCAGTCAATTGATGGTACATTTGAAAAATTAACAAAGAAAGAAGTCCTATTAAGAAAACGTTCTTTAGAAAAGTTAGAAAAAAGTTTAGGTGGTATTAAAAATATGGGGGGTTTACCAGATGCAATTTTTGTTATCGATACTATGCATGAACATATAGCTATTCAAGAAGCTAATAATTTAGGAATATTAGTATTTGCTATAGTGGATACTAATTCTAGTCCAGAAGGTATTAATTATATTATACCTGGAAATGATGATGCAATTAGAGCCATTAATTTATATTTAAGTATACTATCTAAAGCATTATCAAAATGTTATAAAACAAAACAAGAATCTTTTCTTTTAAAAAAGAGATTAAAAGAATTATAACTTTAAAAATAGAATATAAATGATATTAATATCAGGTAATTAATATAATGGATATTTCAATACTACAGATAAAACAATTACGAGCACAAACCGGTTCTGGATTTATGGAATGTAAAAAAGCTTTACAGAAATCTAATGGAAATATTGAGAATGCTATTGACTACTTAAGAACACTAGGAGTATGTATTGCAGATAGAAATATTTCACACCAGACTAATTGCGGTCGTATATTTTTATATCAAGATAAAAATTTAGGGGCGTTATTGGAATTAAATTCAGAAACTGATTTTGTAGCTAATAATGATGAATTTAAAATGTTTGGACAAAAAATAGTAGATTATGTTGGCACAAATAAATTATTTAATTTACAGGATATACGTGATTTTTTTAATTCACAAAATATTGCTTTAATCGCTAAAGTACGAGAAAATATTGTTATTCGTAGAATTAAATATTTAGAAGGTAGTATTATGCACTCCTACCTTCATTTAGGAAAAATTGGAGTAGTAGTAAAAGGAAAAATTTTATCGGATATGAATGATTATAAATATCAATGTTTTAAACATGTTGCAATGCATATTGCTTCTTCTCGTCCATTATTTTTATTTGAAAAAGATATTCCTCAAGATGTTTTGGATCGAGAAACTCAAGTTCAACAAAATATTGCTAATAAAACTGGTAAAAATTCTTATGTAATACAATCTATTGTGAAAGGACGTTTAAAAAAGTTTATTAATAATATTACATTAATTTATCAAAAATTTATTATGGATCCTAAAATAACAGTTGGTGATTTTTTAAATAAAAATTCTATTTCTATACAAGACTTTATATGTTTTAAAGTAGGAGAATCTTTATAGTTCTATCATATAAATTAGTATGATTTTATTAAATATATTTAAATGTAATAAAAGAATTATATTCATTAATTTTCAAAATAAATATATTAAATAGGTTTTGATCTAAAATTATGAAAAAAAAAAATAAGTATAGTCGAATTTTATTAAAAATTAGTGGAGAATTTTTAAAAAGCGATTCTACACATAACGTAAATATTAATTTTATTCACAGTTTAACACAACAAGTACAGGTATTAATGCAATCTAATGTTCAAGTTGCTTTGGTTATCGGTGGAGGAAATTTATTTAGAGGATCTGAATTAGCAAAAATAGGTATACGAAGAACTGTATCAGACCAAATTGGCATGCTATCTACAGTTATGAATAGTTTATTAATTTACGAATTTTTTAAGAAAAGTAATATCAAGGTAAAACTTTTTTCATCTACATCTCTAGAAGGTCTATGTGATCGATACAGATTAGATACGGTTAATCATGCTCTCCAAAATGGGTATGCTACTATATTTTGTTTTGGACTTGGCATACCTTTTTTTACTACTGATTCGGCAGCATGTGTTTATGGGATTGATATAAAAGCAGATATTTTTTTAAAAGGAACAAAGGTTAATGGAATTTATTCATCTGATCCATTAATACATCCAAAAGCAAAGTTATATAACAAGTTAAGGTATCAAGAAGTTTTAAAAAAACAATTAAAAGTTATGGATTACGCATCATTAGTTTTAGCTTATGAACATAAATTACCTATTTTGGTTTTCAATATGTATAATCCAAAAATTTTACATGATATTTTTATGAGTACGAATCATATTGGAACTTTAATTTCTGAATAAATTACATTTTTGAGTTATATAATTATCAAGAGAAAAATTATGTTAACTACATTAAAAGAACATGTTTATATCCAAATGGATAAATGCTTTTTATTACTTAAAAAAGATTTAAACAAAGTTCGAACAAATCGTGTTTCTAGCACAATACTAGATAATATCTATATAGAATATTATGGTACTTCTACAGCTTTATCTAAATTATCTCACATAATTATAGAAAATAACAATACATTAAAAATAACTTTATTTGATATTTCAATAAAGAATATTGTAGAAAAAGCTATTCTTAATTCTAATCTAGGACTGAATCCTATTTCCACTGACTCTTGTATACGTGTTCCAATACCGAGTTTAACAGAATCTAGAAGAAAAGATTTAATCAAAGTAATTAAACACGATGCAGAAAATGCGCGAATATCTATTCGAAATGTTAGAAGAGAAGCGAACAGCCGAATAAAAATTTTATTAAAAAACAAAGAAATTAATAAAGATATAGAACAAGATATTAAACAAAATATTCAGAAAAATACTGATTTATTCATAAAAAAAATAAATGATATCGTTGAATCTAAAAAAAAAGAATTATTATTGATCTAATTATTTAAAATGTTATTTTTATAGAATTACTTATATATATTTATATATGTAAAATATATAAATATAATTGTATCATTTAAGTTTATTTTTATTTTTATTTTACAATATAATTGTGATATATAAAATATTCTTATAAATTAATGACTATATTTTTTAAAATATGCATATATTATAACAAATTTTTATTAAGTATAATAAATGCATGATTTACAATCATCAAACTCAATAAAGCTTATATAGGAATATGATGCAAATATGTTATATAAAAAGTTTTTTTTTATATGTTGTATGGTATTTTCTTTTTCTGTTTCGGCTTCTAAAGTACAGCATATAAAACGTGTTTCTATATGCGGTATTAAAAATATATCGAAAAATAGTATATTACGAACATTACAATCTAATTTTTTAAAAAAAAGAACTTTAATGGATGTTTCTAATGTAGTTTTATGTTTAAGAAATACTAATCGTTTTATTAAAGTAAATGCTACTAAATTTAATGATACTTTAATTTTATTAGCTCAAGAGTTTCCTGAAATAAATAAAATTAGTTATTTTGGTATTAATCATATTAAAACTAAAAACATAAATATTCTGTTAAAAAAATTTAATCTTATAGAAAAAGGATTTTTTTGTAGGGTTAATTGTAATAATTTTTTTTCTATTTTGAAAAAAAAATATGAATATCAGGGATATTTAAATGCTAAATTTAGATTAATTGTAATTCGCAACACTAATAATACAGTACAGCTAAAAATTATAGTTGACGAAGGAATTCCATCAATTATATCCAGAATTGATATGAACGATGAAGGAAATTTTTTTAAAAAAAAAATGTTTACAGATATTTCTATTTCCAAAACTAATCTTTTATGGAATTTTTTTTCTATTCATCAATATAATAGTATTAAGTTTAAAAATTTATTACGTGAGTTACATTTTTTTTATATACGTCATGGATACTTAGATTTTAAAATAAAATCAGTACAGAAGTATTGTTCTACAGACAAAAAAAATATTGTGATTAAAATTAATGTTTATACAGGATCACAGTATTATATTAAACATGTTTTATTACGCGAGTGTGATAAATTGTATAATTATTCTATTATAGATCAAGTTCAAAAAAAAATATCACATTCTCTTTATTCCGAGTCTACACTTAACCAGGCAAAAATGTATTTTAAACATATTTACTTGCCATTAGGTATATCAAATACTCGTCTTTTTTTTCATTCTGAAATCAACAAAAATAATCATTCGGTACGTTTGTATATTGGGGTAGATGTACTAAAACCATGCATTGTTAATAACGTGTATTTTTCTAGAAATTCTAATATAAGTAGTAAGTTTATAAACTGCTATACGCATCATAGTAAACACGATTTTTTTAACGAAAATTATATTATAAAATCTTGTAAAAATTTATTTCAAACCGGATTATTTAATAGGATTCAAGTGTATGCTGAAAAACATATAAATAATAGTGGTAAAATTGACATTTTTTATAGTTTTAAAGTATCTGCAAATACTAGAACATTTAATATATCCACTAACTATGGAAAAGATAGAGGTTTATTATTGCAATTACTGTTGTTAGATAAAAATTTAATTGGTACTGGAAGTGAATTGTATGTTAAAATTTTAAAAAATTTTGCTGATACTGATGTTAAAATTCATTTATTAAAGCCAGTAGGATTTTTAAAGAATTTTTTTTTAAAATCTGATATGTTTTATAATTTTGTTCATAAACGTTATTTTTTTGCGCATAAATATATTGATAGATTATTTGGTTTTAGTTCTTCATTATATACTTCAAATTTAAAACATAAAAAATTTTCTGTATCATTTGAATATGAAAAGATAAAAATCATATGCAAAACTCCATATATTACATTATATCAGTATTTTTCATCATTATCGGAAAAATTACGTTTAAAACCTAAAATCAGTGATTTTTTTGTTAATGATTTTTTTATTAAATATATTTTTGATTTTAATAACATTAAAGGAAAAGATTTTTTAAAAAAAGGATGTCATGCAAAATTTATAGGAAAATTTACACTGCCTTTTTCTGATAATTTTTATCATAAATTATTTTTCAATGTCAATCAATATGTTCCTTTAAAAAATATATATGATTCAATATTGCATAATTTTTTAGAATTTGGAACTGGTTTTACGTCGGGTAAATATGTTTTTCCTTTTTATGAAAATTATAAATTTTATAATAAAAAAACAAAAAGTGGATTTCAAGATAATTCGATTGGTCCTACGGCTGTATATTATGAACATCAAAATGATTTAGTTGATAGTCAAAAATATCAAAATTCATTAAATTTATTTCCCTCTACAAAACATATAGGTGGTAATATATTAGTTCATGCTAATACAGAGTTGTTGTTTCCGAATATTCACGTAATAAAAAAAATATTCAATATGTTTCAAGCAGGTCTATTTTTAGATGCTGTTAATATTTGGGATACCTCCGAAAACAATACTATTCCTTTATATTTAATAAGTAATGCAAATAATATTAAAAATTCTGATTCTGCACATATATCTGTAGGTGCTTTTATACGTTGGATATCTTGTTTTGGTCCTCTTACATTTTATGCTTCAGCTCCTTTACATCCATATAATACTTCTAATAATTGTTTAGATGAGTATGGTATGAATTTTTCTTAATGTTCGTGTAATGCTTATATTAATATTTATTTGAAATATAATAAGTATTATTTATAATATAAATAAGAGATGCGTTATGACAGATATAAAAAGCATTAAATATGTATTTAATTTAAATGATATTTTGCGAATTTTACCTCATCGATTTCCTTTTTTATTGATAGATCAAATATTAGAGTTTAAAAAAAAATTATATATTTGTGCATTGAAAAATATTACTGCAAATGATTTTTTTTTTTTGGTCATTTTCCTAAAAAATATATTTTTCCTGGTGTTCTAATAGTAGAATCAATTGCTCAATCCAGTGGATTTTTGCTCACGTACTCTAAAAAAAATACTACTATTAATAGTAAAATATGCGGGTTAACTGGAATATATGATACAAGTTTTATTAATCCAGTATACCCTGGTGATCAAATGATAATAAAATCTTATTTTAAAAAAAAGTTAAGTGGTATTTATGTATTTAGTGGTATTGTTATGGTCAAAAAAAATATTGTATGTAAATCCACTATATCTTTAGCTTTTTTATAAAATACTATATATAAAATTATTTTTTAAGTTAAAATTTTATATATATAGTTATAAAAAGTATAAAAAACTAGTTGTTTATCAAAATACTGCGTGTTGCTAGTAAATATTTTACTGAGTCTACATAAATGTAATTATTTTTAATATTAGATTTGTATGATATATTGGTTTTATATATAAAAAAAATATTTTATACATATGCCGTGTATTTAAAGTAATTACAGCAGTACAATATTTTTTTATCGGAGTATATTTTAATTAACTAATATAAGTAATTTTAGGTTATATATGTATTTAAAAAATTTCGTGCATCTTCGAGCACACAGTGATTATTCTATGATCGATGGTATAGTGAAACCAGAAAAGTTAGTACAACAAGCTAAATTGATGAATATGACATCTTTAGGTATTACCGATGTAAATAATTTACACGGTGTTATTAAGTTTTATTCCTCTGCACATAGAGAAGGTATCAAACCAATTATTGGTATTGATATAATGGTTCAATCAAATATTCTCAAAAATACTACATGTCGATTAACTGTATTAGCTGCTAATAATCATGGCTATAAAAATATAATTGAGTTGTTATCAGAATCATATAAATTAGGATATAACGATACTTCTGGATTAGTAATTTGTATGAAGCGTTTATTAAAGTTTAAAAAAGGTGTTTTAATTTTATCTGGAGGTATACAAGGAGATATTGCTAAATGCATATTTAAAAATGATATAAATTTATTGAATCACTGTATTATATTCTATAAAAAACATTTTCCGAATAAATATTATTTAGAAATTTCTAGAATTGGCTTACCTCGAGAAGAAGAATACATTGCATATATAAAACATATCTCTCATACATATTCTTTACCGATTATTGCTACTAACGAGGTATTATTTTTAAAAAAAAATGATTTTTATGTTCATCAAATTAAAGTAGCAATTTATAAAAAAAAAACTATTACTGATTTAAAATTTGTATACAAATATACTAAGAATCAGTTTTTAAAAAGTCAATATGATATAACTGAAATTTTCCATGACATTCCAGAATCAATAATTAATAGTATTGAGCTTGCGAAACGTTGTAATGTCATTATTCCGTCTGGTTCTTATTTTTTGCCTGTTTTTCCCACTCAGTCTATGGATCCTTACTGTTTTTTTGTACAAAAATCACGTATCGGTCTAGAATCACGTTTAATAAATTTATTTCCCGATATACACGACAGAAATATAAAAAAAAAAATATATTTTTCTAGATTAAAACATGAATTGTTAGTTATAAAAAAAATGGGTTTTGTTAGTTATTTTTTGATTGTTATGGATTTTATTCAATGGGCAAAAAATCATAACATACCAGTTGGTCCGGGTAGAGGCTCTGGTGCAGGATCTTTAGTGTCATTTTCTCTTAATATTACAGAAATAGATCCGTTACAATTTGATTTATTGTTTGAACGATTTTTAAATCCTGATCGTGTTTCTTTACCAGATTTTGACATTGATTTTTGCATGGAAAAAAGAGATTTAGTGATTGATCATGTAATAAAAAAATATGGTCGTAATTCTGTTTCACAAATTATCACTTTTGGTACTATGGCTGCTAAAGCAGTTATTCGGGATGTCGGTAGAGTTCTTGGTTATCCTTATGGCTTAATGAATAAAATTTCTAAGTTGGTACCTTTAGATCCTAAAATGACTTTAAAAAAAGCATTTTCTATACAAAAAGAATTAGTGGATTTATATAATCATAATCACGATATTAAAATATTGATTGATATAGCGAAAAAATTGGAAGGAGTTATTCGTAATATAGGTAAACATGCAGGGGGTATTGTTATTTCTCCAACTAAAATTTCTGATTTTGTACCTATATTATGTGATTTTCAAGGAAAGAATCAAGTAACACAATTTGATAAAAATGATATTGAATTTGTAGGTTTAGTAAAATTTGATTTTTTAGGTTTAAAAACTTTAACTATGATTGATATGATCGTTAACATGATAAATAAAAAACATGCACGTCAACAAAAAAAAATTTTTTTTATTAATAAAATTAATTTAAAAGATAAAAAAAGTTTTTTTTTATTAAAAAAAGCTGATACTATTTCTGTTTTTCAGTTAGAATCTTTGGGAATGAGAAATCTAATTAAACGTTTACAACCAGATTCTTTTGAAGACATTATTGCTCTAGTAGCTCTTTATAGGCCTGGACCACTACAATCAGGAATGGTAGATAATTTTATAAATCGTAAAAATGGTACAGAAAAAATCTCGTATCCTGATCATAGATGGCAGCATAAGTGTTTAAAACCTATTTTAAAATCAACATATGGAATTATTTTATATCAAGAACAAGTTATGCAAATTGCTCAAGTTTTGTCAAATTTTACTCCAAGTGAAGCAGATATTTTAAGACGAGCTATGGCAAAAAAAAATCCTAAAGAAATGATGCAACAAAGACAATTATTTCAATTAGGCGCTTCAAAAAATTCTATAAGTTTAAATTTATCGACCAAAATTTTTGATTTATTAGAGAAATTTTCTGCGTATGGTTTTAATAAATCACATTCTGCTACATATGCTTTATTAGCATATCAAACATTATGGTTAAAAGCTAATTATTCTGCCGAATTTATGGCATCTTCTATGACATTAGATATGATGAACACTACAAAGATAGTTAATCTAGTTCATGATGCGCGTCGTATGAACTTAAATATTATTTCTCCTAATATAAATTTTAGCAACTATTTTTTTTCTGTAAATAAATTTGGAAAAATAGTGTATGGTTTAGGAGCAATTAAAGGTTTAGGAAAATCTTCTATTGATATAATTTTAAAAGAAAGAAATAAACCTGTTGGTGTTTTTTCTGATTTTTTAGATTTATGTGTTCGTCTGCTTTTAAAAAAAATAACTCGTCATATTTTTGAAATATTAGTAATGTCTGGAGCATGTGATTGTTTTAATAAATGTCGTGTTCAATTATTTAGCAATATTGGAAAAATGATACAAATTGCTAAAAAAAAAATTTTATCAATGCAAACCAAACAGGATGATTTATTTCACTTTAAAGATTGTTTTTCCGAGAAAATATTTATTGAAAAAAACAGTAATTTACATACATCTTTTATACATACTGATGAAATAATTTCAAAGGTTTTAAAGTGGGAGCGTGAAATACTAGGTCTATATCTCACTAGTCATCCAATTAAAAATTTTTTAAAAGAAATACACTATTATACTAAAAATATAACCCTACATGATTGTTCTTTACTGAACAAGGCTAACCATGTTGTCCTTATAGGGATGATTTGGTCTATAAAAATAGCGTTTACTAAAAAAAAAAATAAATTTTATATTATTACTTTAGATGATTCATATAGTCGTTTGGATGTAATTTATTTTAATAATGTTAATAATATTATGGATCAATTTTTTTGTAAAAAAAATATCATTGTAGTGGTGACTGGAAAAGTATCACATGATTCTTTTACTAATCGATCACGCTTTTTAGTAAAAACAATTTGTAATATTGAACAATATAGAGAAAAAAAGCTGTATAAAATTAAAATAATTATAAATAATAACATTACTAAATGTAAAGATATTTTAGATAATCTATATAATTATTTATCAAATAATATTCTACCCGGACATGTTACATTGACTTTTATTTTATCAGTACGATTATGTATACAACATAAATTATTTAATCAAATTTATTATATATATCCTGATAATAATTTTTTAAATTATTTAAAGTTATTTACAGATTATATAACTATTAAATTAAATTTTTATAAATAATATATTTATTACATTAAAGTAATAGTTAATTTTAATAATAAATATTATTTTTTTTTAATTTAAATTAATTTATTATTAAAATATTGTTCTATATTTTTAGAAATTGTAAAAATTTATAAAATTTTTTTTATAAAATTAAATAGATGATTAATCGGAATTCTTTTTTTTAAGTTTTTTTTTCTAAAATAAAATTCAATTTCTTGAGCTCTTAATGTATTAGTACTAATAATTATTCCATAAGGAATACCAATTAAATTCATATCAGCAAACATTTTTCCCAAATGTTCTTGTCTATTATCTAATAATACATCAATTTTTTTATGTATTAATTTTTCATAAATATATTTTACTGTATCTTTAATTTTTTTATTTTTGTACATATTGATAGGAATAATAAATATTTGAAAAGGAGTGATACATTTAGGCCAAATAATTCCATTATCATCATGATTTTGTTCTATAACGGCAGATATAATTCGGTTGATTCCAATTCCATAACAACCCATGTGTAATGTTTTTTTTTTTTGTTTTTGATCAAAAAGCGAAAAATTTGTTTTTTTTGTATATTTTTTTCCAAGTTGAAAAATATGACCAATTTCAATACTATTTTTAGTATATACTTTTTCTCCTGGTAAAGGATAATAAGAATTTTTGTTAATATTAGTCATAGTAATAATTTTATTAAATATTATTTTTTTACTCCATAGTAAAGGAGACATCGTCTCGTTGAACCAATCTTTTTTTAAAATAAAATAAGGTATATTTTTTATTGAAGCATCTACTATTATGAATATATTTTTGTTAGTATAAAATTTTTTATCATTAGTTAATTTATATGATAAAATCATTTTTTTAGGTTTAATTAATTTTATTGGATATGCAAGAATTTTTATATTTTCTAGATCTTTTTTCTGAAGGGAATTATATTTACGCATTAATACAACAGCTATAGAATAACGTGATTGAGTAGATTTAGTTTGTATTAAATACATTTTTATTTGATTAGATGATGTGCGATATTTATCAGAATGTATTGCACAATTAGATTTTTTAGAAAAGATAATTTTATCTTCTCCAATATTAGCTATTGCATGAAATTCATGGGATGTCGATCCACCCATTGTTTTTGACTGGGTTTTGACAATTTTAAAATTAAGTTTAAATGCAGTAAATACTTGTATATAAATATTCTTTATGTTTTGATATGTTTCCTTTAAAGATTTTTTATTAATATGAAAAGAATATGCGTCTTTCATGAGAAATTCTATAGATCGAATAACTCCAAATCGAGGTCTAATCTCATCTCTAAATTTTCTTTGTATTTGATAAAAAACAATTGGTAATTGTTTATAAGAATGGATTTCTTGATGAAAAATATGAGTAATAACTTCTTCATGTGTGGGGCTTAATATATATTTTTTTTTTTTTCGATCCATTAAATGTATTAATTCTTCTCCATATAATTTGGTTCGTCCGCTTTGATCCCATAATTTCTTTGGTTGTATAATAGGAGCACAAATTTCCAAATATCCGTGTTTATTCATGATATTGGAGATAACATCTATAATTCTCCTCACTACCCTGTATCCAGTAGGTAACCATGTATATATTCCTGAAGATAACATTCGTATCATTCCAGATCGTAACATTAATTGGTGACTGATAGATTCTGTTTTTGTAGGTTTTTCTTTAATTGTAGCAAGTAAATATTTAGTAGTATACATAATTAATATCCTAAAAAATAAGTAGATGATTAAGTATGATTTATAATCATACATATCAATATTGTATAATATATTATATGCACAAAATAAATTTTTAGTCATTTTCAATAAATTTTAAAAAATGGTAATTACAATATGTAAATCACATTTTTGTATGCACAATACTGCACATTCATAGTTTATATATATAAATTATTTTATTATAAATAATATATAATAAATTTATTAACGTAAATATTTAAAAAAATATATTTCTAAATATATAGTGAATACTATATGTAGATTTTATATTTAAATTTTAATTTTATATTTACAAAACTGTGTATCATAAACATATTTTTTTTCAATAAAATTTAAGTAATTTAGTAATAAGGACATTAAAATGATTTATATAATAAATTTACTATAATAAATTACTTTTACTTAAAAATTGAATATATATTAGATAACATTAATAAAATATATATAAGGTATATATATATGAATTATAACGTAAATGAAGATAAAACTGAATCTGCTACTCCGCATAAAATCAAGCAATTTAAAAAACATGGAGAAATACCATATTTATTTGATCTAAATTCTTTTTTTATATTATCTTTTTTTTTTGTATTTTTGTATATAAATAAAAAATTTATTTTTTTTTTTCTTTTAAAATTATTTATTGTAAATTTAACTTTTGATCATAAAATTGTAAATTATACTAAATTGTGTGATTTGATAGCATTATCTAATTTTAAAAATTTTATTTTTCTTTTTTTAATTTTATTTATAGGAATGTTACTTATATTGATTTTTTCTCCTTTTATTCTTCAAGGAGATTTTATAAGAATGAAATTCTTTAAAATTAAAACGGATTCTTTACATATTATTAATAATCTTAAAAAAAAATTTTTTTTCAGTGTAATGATTGATTTTTTTTGTAGCATGTTAAAAATAATGACAATTATCATATTTTCGATTTTTTTTATATGGACGAATCGATTATCAGTGAATCAGTTTTTTTTTGATTCATTACTCAATGATATTTGTATTAGTTTTAATTGGTTTAATAAATACATTTTATTTATTATGGTAATTATTGGTATTATTGCAATAATAGATACTAGTATAAAATATATTCAATATTGTTATAAACTTAAAATGACTATTCAAGAAGTAAAAGATGAAACTAAAGAATTAGAAGGAAATCCTTTAATTAAACAAAGGGTGTATGCATTAATGCGGTATTCATCAAAGAAATCTTCTATATATTCTGTTATACAATCTAATGTAATTATTTTTAATGCAAAAAATTGTGCAGTAGCAATACATTATAATATGAAAATTATGTCTTCTCCTCAAGTTTTATTTAAAGGATTAGGTGATTTGTCTGTGCAAATTATACAAATAGCGCAGAAAAGTAATATTCCTATATTTATTTCAGATTCTATAGCAAAATATTTATACTATAACTCTCTTATTGGCCATGATATACCTATAATTTTATATCCATCGATTGCAAAAATTTTAGCATGGGCTCATCAGTTAGAACGCTGGAAAAAGTATGGCGGTACGTATCCACCTACTCCTATTATATTTTTTCATTAATAAAAAATTTTGAGAGGAATGCATCCTTGATAAGAAAAATGTTTATTTTATTAGATTTTATTAAAAAAATTAATCATGGAGAATTATATTCTTTATCTGCTCCTATATTAATTTTAGTAATTTTGTTTATGTTAATTTTACCACTACCATCTTTTTTACTAGATTTTTTATTTTCTTTTAATATTGTTATTTCAATTATTATTTTAGTTGTAGCTATGTTTACTACTGAAGTATTGGATTTTTCTTCTTTTCCTACTATATTACTATTTTCAACTTTATTACGATTGTCATTAAATATTGCTTCTACACGTATAATTCTATTAAAAGGACATACTGGTTCATTTTCTGCAGGGCATGTTATTGAATCATTTGGTTGTTTTTTAATTGGTGGAAATTTTTTTATTGGTTTGGTTATTTTTGTTATTTTAGTAATTATAAATTTTTTTGTTATTACTAAAGGTTCTGGAAGAATAGCAGAAGTAGGAGCTAGATTTATTTTAGATGCTATGCCAGGTAAACAAATGGCTATTGATGCTGATTTAAATACTGGCTTTATTTCTAAAAAAGAAGCAAAAATTAGACGTATGAATGTATATAAAGAAGCAGATTTTTACGGATCTATGGATGGAGCCAGTAAATTTATTAGAGGAGATGCTATCGCTGGTATTATAATAATGCTTGTAAATATTATAGGAGGTTTAATTGTAGGAATTTTTCAACATAATATGTTATTTGTACAAGCAGTAAAAATATACAGTATATTAACTGTTGGAGACGGATTAGTAGCTCAAATTCCTTCTTTGATTATATCAATAGCTTCGGGTGTAATTTTAACACGCGTGGGTTCTGAAAAAATTAGTATTGGCAAACAGATAATTAATCAGGTATTTAATAATCCTCAAGTTATATTTTTTAGCGGAATTATTTTTAGTATATTTGGTGTAATACCAGGAATGCCGAATTTTATTTTTTTGTTTTTTTCCGGGAGTTTATTTTTATTATCATGGTACTTATGTAATCAACAATATATAAGTAAAAATTTTTCTGCACAATCATCATCACAAAAAAATAAAAAACTTCATTTATCATGGAATGATATTCAATTTGAACGTTTAATAGTGCTACAGTTAAATTCTCGTTTTTTTCAGCCCTCATATAAGAATATGTATAATGATTTATTACATAAATTGCATGTTTTAAGGAAAAATATAGCCAAAAATTTTGGATTCTTGATTTCTGAAATTGATTGTATTCATGATTGCAAATTAGAAGATGGACAATATAAAATTTTTATAAAAGGAGTGGAAATTGAATCAGGATATGTTTTTTTTGACAAAATATTGGCAGTAAATACCGGAAAGAAAGTAATTAATATACCAGGTATAAAAGTAAAGGAGCCAGTTTTTGATCTGCCTGCATTTTGGGTAGATATAGCTTCTAAGGATCTGATTATAAAGAAAAAATTATTAGTAGTAGAGCCTAATTCTGTGATTGTTACACATCTTAATAAAATTATTAGATATAATTTACATGATTTTTTTGGTTTTCAGGAAACACAACAATTTTTAGATCGTGTTTCGCAAAATTTTCCAAAATTAGTTGATTATGTAGTACCGAAGATAATTTCAATAACTGTTTTACAAAAAATATTACAAAATTTACTATATGATCGAATATCAATTAAAGATATAAGAACGATCTTTGAAACATTAATAAAACATAGTGATACCATAAAAAATGATGTAAACAAGTCAACTAGCATTATTCGTATTTCTTTGCGAAAATTTATTACACAAAAGTTTTTTTGTAAATCTAATACTGTTTGTGCTATTGGTTTGAGCGCTAAAATAGAAAACATTTTGTTAAAGATTATTAGTAGTAAAAATAGTAAATTAGAACCTTTATTTACGGAAAAACTAATTAAAAAAACTAAATTATCAATTATTTTTCAAAAAAAAAATAATTTACCAACAGTATTATTAGTACATCCTAAAATTCGTGTTTTTTTGGCTAAATTATTTATTACAAGTATTCCCGAACTAACAGTTTTATCATTTTTAGAAATTTCTGAAGATCGAAAAATTAAAATTGTTTATACAATTGGTAAAGATACGTTTTAATTGTATTGACAAAATAATTGTATTTCTACATTTTTGATACAGTATTGATTCCTAATAAATATAAACCTTTTTTAATTATTCTAGCAGTTAACATAGATAGTTTTATTCGACTTAATTTGATGTGTATTTCTTGTACGAACAAGATAGAACAATTTTCATAAAATTTTGAAAATTTTCCAGAAAGATCGTATAAATAATTACACATCAAGTGTGGTGTTCCATTTTTTTCTATTTGAGATAGAGTTTCTTCAAATTGTAATATAGTTAATACTAATATTCGTTCATATGATGTGAAAATTTTAATGGGATATAGATGTAGGTTATCGCACGATTTATTTTTTTTAATGACTGATTGAATTCTTGTGTATGCATACTGTATATAAGGAGCAGTATTACCTTCTAAAGATAGCATTTGATTCCAGTTAAAAATATAATCAGATATTCTATTTTTTGATAAATCGAAATATTTTATAGCTCCAATTCCAATATTATAAGCAATTGATTTTATTTCACTATCGTGCATTTGTGGATTTTTTTTTTTAATTACTTTTTTTGCTCTATGAATACCTGTGTTTAATAAATCTAGTAATCGAATTACTTTTCCGTGACGTGTTTTAAAAGGTTTTTTATTTTTGTACAAAATCATTCCAAAAGAATGATGTTCTAAAACTGTACTAATATTTACATATTTTGCTTTTCTAGCTATTTCCCATATTTGTAAAAGATGTTGTGTTTGTCGTTTATCAACGTAATAAATAATTTTATGTGCTTTTAAGATATTACATCTATATTTCAAACAAGCGATATCTGTTGTGGCATACAAGAAAGCACCATTGGATTTTTGTATAACTACTCCCATATTTTGACCTGTACGATTTTTAAATTTTTGTAGAGGAACAATAACAGATCCTTCATAATGAACAGCAATTTTTTTTTTTTTTAAATCAGAAATTATATCAGGTAACATACTATTATAAAAACTTTCTCCTCGAACATCATTGTTAGTAAGAGAAACGTTTAATTTTTTATATACTTCATTATTTTTTTGTATAGTTGATTTTACTAAAATATTCCATATTTTTAAACAATTTTGATCTTTATTTTGTAATTTTACTACATTTTTTTGTGCTTTTTTTTTAAAAACTGGATTATTTTGATATTTTAAGTATGCTTTTTGATAAACTGATTCAATATCATGGTATGATTTATATGATTTTAATTGTAATTGAGTAATTAACATTCCAAATTGTGTACCCCAATCGCCAATATGATTTTGTCTAATTACAGTATGTCCTAAAAATTCCATGACTCGAGCAGTTACATCACCTAAAATAGTTGATCGTAAATGTCCTACATGCATCTCTTTAGCAATATTAGGTGAAGAATAATCAATTACAATAGTTTTTGATTTTTTTTTTGAAATATTGAAGTTTTTTGAATGATACATATTATTTATACATTCATTAAGCCATGTAGATTTTAAAGTAATATTAATAAATCCTGGCGGAAGAACAGAAATTTTTTTGTATATATTTAATTTTCTCATATGATTAGAGATATAAATAGCTAATTTGTATGGAGAAAATGCTGTTATTTTTTTAAATCTAATAATTCCATTGACTTGATAATCAACTTCATTATTTTTTATATTTTTTCGAATAATAGGATCTAAATTATTTGAAATTCCATATTTTTTATATATTTTTTTTATTTTTTTTTTTAAAAATTTTTGAATATTCATACAATCACCAAAATAAATTATAATTATAATACATGAATAAAACGTTTTTGATATTTTTAATATTATACATGATAATAATATTTAATTTTTATTTTTATAAAAATTAAAAACCTCATAAAAAAAAAAGTTTTTCTTTTTTAGGTAATGAACTCATTTTTATAAAAAATTTTTAATGATATATATTGCAATATATGTATATATTATATAATTTTTTACTTATATAAAATATAAATTTTTGCAAATGTCATATTTTATACAAATTAAAAATATATGTTGACTTTTTTAAAAAATAAGATAATATAGATCTTGTAAGAAAAAGCTCTTTAAAAAAATATTTCAGAAAATTTGTGTGGGCACATGAAAATTAAATGTTCAGATACAAATTATTCATTATTAATTTTAATGTAAAAAAAATTAGTTTTGTAATAAAAGTTACACGTAAATGAAGAGTTTGATCATGGCTCAGATTGAACGCTGGCGGCAAGCCTAACACATGCAAGTTGTGCGGCAACGTAAAAATATTTATATTTTTGACGGCGAGCGGCGAACGGGTGAGTAAAATCTGGGGATCTACCTACATGAGGGGGATAACTATTGGAAACGATAGCTAATACCGCATAATGTTAAATAACCAAAGTAGGGGATCTCTTAATAAGAGACCTTGCGCATGTAGATGAACCCAGACGAGATTAGCTTGATGGTAAGGTAATGGCTTACCATGGCTACGATCTCTAGCTGGTCTGAGAGGATGACCAGCCACACTGGAACTGAGACACGGTCCAGACTCCTACGGGAGGCAGCAGTGGGGAATATTGCACAATGGGCGAAAGCCTGATGCAGCTATGCCGCGTGTATGAAGAAGGCCTTCGGGTTGTAAAGTACTTTCGTCAGAGAAGAAAGTAATAACGCTAATATCGTTATTAATTGACGTTATCTGAAAAAGAAGCACCGGCTAACTCCGTGCCAGCAGCCGCGGTAATACGGAGGGTGCGAGCGTTAATCAGAATTACTGGGCGTAAAGAGCTCGTAGGTGGTTATTTAAGTCAGATGTGAAATCCCTGGGCTCAACCTAGGAACTGCATTTGAAACTGAGTAACTAGAGTTTCGTAGAGGGAGGTAGAATTCTAGGTGTAGCGGTGAAATGCGTAGATATCTGGAGGAATACCTGTGGCGAAAGCGACCTCCTGGACGAAAACTGACACTGAGGTGCGAAAGCATGGGGAGCAAACAGGATTAGATACCCTGGTAGTCCATGCTGTAAACGATGTCGACTTGGAGGCTGTATCCATAGAGAAATGGCTTCTGAAGCTAACGCATTAAGTCGACCGCCTGGGGAGTACGGTCGCAAGGCTAAAACTCAAATGAATTGACGGGGGCCCGCACAAGCGGTGGAGCATGTGGTTTAATTCGATGCAACGCGAAAAACCTTACCTGGTCTTGACATCCATAGAATTCTGTAGAAATACGGAAGTGCCTTAGGGAACTATGAGACAGGTGCTGCATGGCTGTCGTCAGCTCGTGTTGTGAAATGTTGGGTTAAGTCCCGCAACGAGCGCAACCCTTATCTTTTGTTACCATCGGTTAGGCCGGGGACTCAAGGGAGACTGCCGGTTATAAACCGGAGGAAGGTGGGGACGACGTCAAGTCATCATGGCCCTTACGACCAGGGCTACACACGTGCTACAATGGTACATACAAAGAGAAGCAACTCTGCAAAGATAAGCAAACCTCATAAAGTGTATCGTAGTCCGGACTGGAGTCTGCAACTCGACTCCACGAAGTCGGAATCGCTAGTAATCGTGTATCAGAATGTCACGGTGAATACGTTCCCGGGCCTTGTACACACCGCCCGTCACACCATGGAAGTGAGTTGCAAAAGAAGCAGGTTTCCTAACCAAATTTTGGAAGGCGCCTACCACTTTGTGGTTCATAACTGGGGTGAAGTCGTAACAAGGTAACCGTAGGGGAACCTGCGGTTGGATCACCTCCTTAAAATATAAAACATTTAATTGAAATGTGCTCACACAAATTTTCTGATTTATTAGTTAGCTATAAACAGGCTTGTAGCTCAGCCGGTTAGAGCACACCCCTGATAAGGGTGAGGTCGGTGGTTCAAGTCCACTCAGGCCTACCATAATAAAAAAAGGGGCTATAGCTCAGCTGGGAGAGCGCCTGCCTTGCACGCAGGAGGTCAGCGGTTCAATCCCGCTTAGCTCCAGTATAAATATAATTTTTTAAATTATGTCTTTTTAAGTTAAAATAAACACAATAATTAATATGAAATTGTTTTCTTTTTAAGAAATTTTTTTTATTGTTCATAACTACTAAAAATTTCATTTATTAATTCCGTATATATTTTTTTTGTAAACTTATAATATTTCAAGTATATTTATAATGAATTCCTTATATAATTCTAGACAAGTTATTCTCGATATAGAAACTACCGGTATGAATAAATCTGGTTGTTTATATCTTAATCATAAAATAATAGAAATTGGAATTATAGAAATTATTGATAGAAAATATACTGGTAAATATTTACATTATTATCTAAATCCCAAACGTATTATTGAAGAAGAAGCATACAAGATTCACGGTATTTCTAATAAATTTTTATCTGATAAACCATACTTTTCTGACGTTTATTTAAATATTATAAATTTCATAAAAAAATCAGAAATTATAGTCCATAATTCTGTTTTTGATATCAGCTTTTTAGATTATGAATTTAGTAAATTAAACCTTAATATTAGTAAGATATGTGAATTTAGCACAATCACAGATACTTTATTTATTGCAAGAAAATTATTTCCTGGAAAAAAAAATAGTTTAGATGCTTTATGTAGTAGATATAACATTAAAAATTCTAGAAGAAATTTTCATGGAGCTTTATTAGATTCTTGGATACTTTTTAAGTTATACCTATATATGACTAGTAAGCAACAAGAAATAAAGTTTCAATCTAGTAATATAAAAAAAACACTGTCACCATTAAATAGTGAATATAATCAAAATAAACCTTTAAAAATTTTATTTGCTTCTGTTTCAGAAAAAAAAAATCATCAAAAATATATAAATATGATTAATAAAAATTATATTTAAGTATATTTTTGATGATTTTTTCTTGACTGTTTAATAAACTAAATATAAAATCTATATTGTAATTTAGTATCTATATTAGGTGCGGTAGTTCAGCTGGTTAGAATATCGGCCTGTCACGCCGGGGGTCGCGGGTTCGAATCCCGTCCGCACCGTAAAATATTTTTTTAATTAAATTTCTATTTCATGTTTATCTTTATAATTTTAATTAAGTAATTATTATTAATAATAAAAAATATGTATTTCTTAGAAATTTTAATTGATATAAAAATGTTTTATATAAATATAATTAGGAAATATATTTATGAACAAAAATGATTTTTTACAAAATAAATCTGAAAAAGAAAAAAAAAGTACATTAGAATTTTATAAAAAATCCCTAGAAAAAAAAAAATTAAAATTATCAACTTTAAAAAAAGATCTTTTAAAAATATCTAATAATTATTCAGAAAAATTTTTACAAATTGAAAAAAGATTACAAAAAAAAGTTAACAATACTTATTATTTTTCTCTTGAAAAAAATATTTTATCTATGTTGCCTGTAATTGATAGTATAGATTCAACGGAAAATGTATTAAATAACTTCAACTATGAAAATTCAGATATTTATATATTTTTAAAAAAAATACAAAAAAATTTTTCATCTTTTTTTTTAAAATATAACATTTCGGTTATTAATTCTATTAATATACCTTTTGATCCTAATTTACATCAAGCTATATCTATTGATTTTTCTAAAAAATATAACAATAATTATATTTCTAATATTATACAAAAAGGATACTTATTAAGAAATAGGTTATTAAGACCAGCTTTAGTTTCAGTTTCTAAAATAAAATAAAATAAAATAATATTTGTGTACATGATTATTTTTTTGATTTATTTTATTTTAAATGAAATATTGTAATTCATTTAAAATAAAGGAATACATATTGAAATCTATACAAAAAAAAAAAACAAAAAAAAAGTTTTTATAAATAAAAAAGTTAAATATAATTTTTACATACAAAAAACGATTATATCAGGTATTGTTTTACAAGGATGGGAAGTTAAGTCTATTCGTGTGGGTCGTGTACAACTTTCTTCTGGATATATAAATATTCATAATAATGAAATATATTTAATTGGAGTACATATTCAACCCTTAAATACTGTTATAAATTCCTGTTCATGTAAGTCAGATCGTATTCGAAAATTATTATTACATAAAAAAGAGATAGAAGTAATAATTAATTATATACAAAAAAAAAGTTATACAGTTGTTCCCATAAAATTATTTTGGCATAAATCTTGGTGTAAAGTTCAAATAGGAATAGCAAAAGGTAAATCAAAGAGAGATAAGAGATTAGAAAAAAAAAATAATTCTTGGAAAATAGAGCAATCAACTATATTTAAAAGAATATCTTTGGACAAAAAAAATAATTGAGGTATTTTTTTAAAAAACAAATTTTTATGAATAAAATTAATATTGATAATTATTGGATGAAAAAAGCATTAAGACAAGCTTATCGAGCAAAGAAAGCAGGAGAAATACCTATTGGATCTGTTTTAGTTAAAGATAACAATCTTGTAAGTTCTTCGCGTAATTCTTGTGTTTCTCTTTATGATGTTAGCGCTCATGCAGAAATTTTAGTAATACGAAGAGGAGGTAATAAATTAAGAAATTATAGATTATACAATACCGTTTTGTATGTAACACACGAACCATGTTTAATGTGTTCTTCAGCTATTGTATCTTCCAGAATACGTAAAGTAGTTTATGGTTCTTATAGCTTTAAAAAATATAACTTTTCTTTTTTTATGGATTTACTATACATACATAATGTAAAACATCATGTGCAAGAAATTAAATCTGGCATTCTATTAAATGAATGCTCAAATTTATTAAAAGATTTTTTCAAAAAAAAAAGATAGTTCTTTTTTTAACTTTCTATTATAACAATAGATTGAGTATATTCTAATGAATCTGTAACACTTAAAAAGATATTTTTAACTTTTAATTTTTTTAGTTTTTTTTTTAAAAATCCGTACATACGAACAACTAATTTTCCATATGAATTATATATAATTTCACAATTTTTAAAAAACATATTTTTATAAATTCCTATATTTAAAGCTTTAGCTATTGCTTCTTTTGCAGAAAATCTTACAGATAAAAATTTTTCTTTATTATAAAATACATTGTAATCTATCAATTCTTTGTGTGATAAAATCTTATTAGGTATTGCAAGACCATAACAAAAAATTAATTTTTTAAAACGTATTACGCTCACTAGATCTATTCCAACACCAATGATTGCCATGATTTCCTCTAATATTAAAATGTTATACCAATAATTTATTTGATTTTTACTTGTGTATTTAAAAAAATATATTCCTTAAATAATTTTTCTAATTTATATCGTGATATACGACAGCACTGTCTTATTTTTTCTCCTTTAGATCCAATAATTATCTTTTTATGACGTATGTTTTTAACGAAAATTATACATTCAATGATGTATCTTTTTTTTTTATCTTGATACAAACGAGATATTGATACTATAAAAGAATATACTAATTCCTGATTTAAAAGATTTATTAATGTTTCTCTAATTATTTCCGCGGTTAAAAATTTTTTAGTACAAATTGTTTTTACATTATCTGAATATTTATGTTTTGATATTGGTAATTTTTTATTAATATAGGTCAATAACTTTTTTAGATACATTTTTTTTTTAGCTGAAATTAAAAAAATTTCATGATTTTTAGTTAACTGACTTATTTTAAAAATAAAGGGTAGTAATGATTTTTTATTTTTAATTTTATCAATTTTATTTATTACCACTATGTATGTTTTATTTTTTTTTTTAATGTATTCTAATAATTTTTTTTCTTGTGCAGTCCATACAAAACTAGTAATCATAAAAATAATAATGTTTGTTTCTTGAATCAAATTATAAGTATTACGTAGTTTTTTTTTATCTAAGTAGTTTTTATGACTAATTTGTATTCCTGGAGAATCAATTAATTCAAATTGTGTTATATTAGAAGTATAAATACCTGTTACATGTAATTGAGTAGTGTTAGGTTTACGTGATGTAATAGAAACATTAGATTTTATAAATTGATTTAATAAAGTAGACTTACCTACATTAGTTCGACCAACTATCAACACTTTACCAAAAAAAGTATCTTTTTTCATAAATATGTCATTCTACCTCCAATCGAATTAATGCATTTTGAGCAGCATCTTGTTCAGCTTTTCTTCGACTAGCTCCAATTCCAATTAGTATCTCTGATAATCCATTTACTTTGCAATAAATAGTAAAAATTTGGTTATGCGCTGCACCACATATCTGGCCTATATTGTATATGGGCAAAGGAAACCGTTTAGATTGCAAAAATTCTTGTAATCGAGTTTTAGGATCTTTTTTTGTTCCTACAGGATTCATTTTCATAAAACGATTTTTGTACCACTGTAATACTATTTTTTCTACAGTATAAATATTACTATCTAAAAATATACTAGCTATTACAGCTTCGATTGCATTTGCTAATATAGATTCTCTCTTAAATCCTCCGCTTTTTTTTTCTCCGTGTCCTAATTTTAAATAATTTCCTAAAGAAAATTCAGATGCAATTTCTGCTAATGTATTACCTCTTACTAAAGTTGCACGCATTCTACTCATACCTCCTTCATTTACTTTAGGAAAATGATGATATAGAGCTTTTGCTATAACAAAACTTAAAATAGAATCTCCTAAAAATTCTAATCTTTCGTTATGTTTTATACTGGCGCTTCTGTGTGTCAAAGCGTGCTGTAATAAAGATACATTAGTAAATGTATAACCAATAAATTGTTGTAATTTGTTCATTACTGTTTCATTCATATAACACCGGTTAAAAATAAAAATAATTGATATATTTTTAATAAAAATTGTTTTATTTAATTTAATATTTATGATGATTTTATTGAATTTTTTTAAAAATCCTATTAAAAAGTATTGTATTCCACCAATTTTTATTAGCGTAATGTACATTACACCACACATATTTTGCTTTTCCTATAATATTTTCTTTTGATATTAAACCCCAAGATCTACTATCTGAACTTTGATCTCTATTATCACCAATTACAAAGTATTTATTTTTAGGAATAATCCATGTCCATTTTTTTTTGTAATTATATGGTTTATATGGTTTATATGAAAAATTTTTTATTCCGTGCGTGATTATTATATCATGTGTATGATTACAAATTTTTTCTTGATACAATTCCCTTTGTAAACATCTATATGTACCTACATTTTTATCATTGTATTGAGAATAAATAAGATTTATTGTTTTATCTGCCTTAGTAAGGAGTTTATCGTGGAAAAAATTTGTATGTTTTATATTTCCATTGTTTACAATATATAATTTTTTTGTAAAAGGATGATATACGATTGTATCTCCCGGCATACCTATAATACGTTTAATATAATTTTTTTGTATATAATTTGGATATTGAAATACTATGACATCATTTCTAATAGGTTTATATTTTTTAAATTTAATTTTGTTATTATACATATTATTTTTAAAACAAGAAAATTTTTGCACAATGATACAATCACCCGTAAATAATGTTGGATACATGGAATTTGATGAAATAGTAAAAGGTTCGTAAAAAAACAACCTAGCGCTAATAATAAAAATTATTAATGGAAATATTTGACATAATTGGCTTAATAATTTATTTTTATGTAAGTTTTTATTTTTTTTTAAAAATATGTTATAAATAATATTTATATAATATGATATCCATAAAATGGACAATATTCCAGTTATAATAATAAATATATATTCATTTAAAAATTTCATATATTTTTCTTCCATATAATTTTTAATCTAATTGTAATATCGAAAAAAATATTTCATGAGGAATTTTAACATTCCCTATGATTTTCATTCTTTTTTTTCCTTTTTTTTGTTTTTGTAACAATTTCTTTTTTCTACTGATATCACCTCCATAACATTTAGATAATACATTTTTTCTAAGTTGAATAATATTAGTTCGTGAAATAACATTATTATTAATAGAAGCTTGAATTGGTACGTTAAACTGATGTCTAGGTATTATTTTTTTTATTTTTTCTATCATTTTTTTTGCAAAAAAAACAGAATTTTTTCTATGACATATAGATGATAATGCATCAATTTTAATAGAATTAATTAAAATATCAATTTTAACTAAATCACTTTTTTTAAAACCAATAGTATTATATTCTAATGAAGCATATCCACTGGATATAGATTTTAACTGATCAAAAAAATTTAAAATAACTTCAGATAATGGAATTTCATATTGAATGGTAGTTTGAGTACTATGATATATTAAATTTTTTTGTACACCTCTTTTTTTAATGCATAAATTAATAATTTCTCCTATGTATTTAACAGGTGTTAAAATGTTACAAAATGCTATTGGTTCTCTAATTTCATAAATACAATTAGAATTTGGAAATTTAACAGGATTATCTAAATAAACTTTTTTTTTATTTTTCAGAATAATTACTTCATATACCACTGTAGGCGCTGTTATAATTATTTTTATATTATATTCTCTCTCTAGACGAGATTGAACAATCTCCATATGCAACATTCCTAAAAAACCACATCTAAAACCAAAACCTAATGCTTGTGAATTTTCTGATTCATAAAATAAAGAAGAATCATTTAATTGGAGTTTTTTTAGAGCATCTTTAAACTGATTATACTGATTATTTTGTACAGGAAACAAACCTGCATATATTTTAGGTTTGATTTTTTTAAAACCTGAAAGTAATTTTTTAGTAGGATTTATTAATGACGTAATTGTTTCTCCTACTAATATAGATCGGATATCTTTAATACCACAAATCATCCAACCGACTTCTCCACATGATAATATTGATTTCAAAATTCTTTTTGGTGTAAATACACCTAATTGATCTACTTGATAAATTTGTTTAGTTCTTAGAATAAGAATTTTATCTTTTATTTTTATAACACCATTTTTTATACGTATCAAAGATACTACACCTAGATATTTATCAAACCAAGAATCAATTACCAATGCCTGTAAGGCATTATCACAACTTCCTTTAGGGGCTGGAATAACAGTTATAATCTTTTCTAACAATTCTGGTATTCCTAAACCTGTTTTTGCAGAACACAAAACAATATTTTTGGTAGAAATTCCAATTATATCTTCTATATCCTTACGCACTTTTTTTGGACAAGAATTAGGTAAATCAATTTTATTTAAAACAGGCAAAATAGATAATTTCATCTTTGAAGCGTTGTAACAATTTGCAACAGTTTGTGCCTGAACACCTTGTGCAGCATCTACTAATAATAAAGCACCTTCACATGCTGACAGTGCTCTTGAAACTTCATATGCAAAATTTACATGTCCTGGTGTATCAATAAAATTTAAACAAAAATTTTTTCCTTCTTTAGAAACATAATTAATTGTTACGCTTTGTGCTTTAATTGTAATACCACGTTCTCGTTCTAAATCCATAGTATCTAAAACTTGTTCTGACATTTCTCGCTTGGATAAACCACCACAAGTTTGTATTAATCGATCAGATAAAGTAGATTTTCCGTGATCTATGTGAGCAATAATAGAAAAATTTCTTATATATTTCATAATATAACCTATGTATTATCTATTATAATGTTAATGTTATCAATTATATATTCAAAATAAATATAATCATTTTAGCAATAATTTTAATCAAATATTTTTAATAAATTTCTTGTATATCATATATAATATAAAAACTATATAAAATATATATATTATATATAATATATAGGAAAATTTTATTTATTTACTGATTTTATTTAAATAGATTAAATTAATAAATTTTAATACAATATTTTTTGTATATAACAACTTTTATCTATATACACATATATTTTTAAATAAAACTAACGTGGTGTTATAATATTAAAATGAAAAAAAAAAAAGTTGTTTTAGCTATGTCGGGAGGGGTAGATTCTTCAGTTTCAGCATGGTTATTATTAAAAAAAGGATATTATGTAGAAGGTATATTTATGAAAAATTGGGAAGAAAATGATTCTAGTAATTATTGTTCTTCTAAGATTGATTTATCTGATGCTAAATCGGTATGTAAAAAATTAGGTGTTAAATTACATACTATTAATTTTTCTTTAGATTATTGGGAAAAAGTATTTCAAAAATTTATTATAGAATATAAAAAAGGTTACACCCCAAATCCCGATATTTTATGTAATAAAATAATAAAATTTGATATTTGCTTAAATTTTGCTCTAGAAAAACTAAAAGCTGATTATTTTGCAACAGGTCATTATGCTGCAATTAAAAAAAAAAAAAATAAATACTACTTATACAGAGCTAAAGATTTGGATAAAGATCAAAGTTATTTTTTATATACTATAAAATCAAATATTTTACCAAAAATTATTTTTCCTCTTGCAAATATAAAAAAAACAAAAATAAGAAAATTAGCAAAAAAAATAAAATTATGTGTATATCAAAAAAAAGATTCTACCGGAATTTGCTTTATTCAACCTAAAAAATTTAGATTATTTTTAAATCAATATATTCCTTATAAAAAAGGAAAAATATTAACAATGTCTGGAGAATTTTTAGGATTACATTACGGTTACGAATATTATACAATTGGTCAAAGAAAAGGATTAAAAATAGGAGGAAAAAAAAATAAAAATACATATCCTTGGTATGTAGTTAAAAAAAATATTAAATTAAATATTATTTTTGTTGTTCAAGGAGCAGGAAATCCTTATTTATTATCATATGGATTTTTAACAAAAAAAAATTATTGGATTAATTACAAATTATATACATTTAAATTACAATGTATGGTACAAATCAGACATCAAGGCTATCCAATAAATTGTGTGATTTATATTGATAAAAAAAATAAAAATACTTGTGTTATATTTACTAAACCCATAGCACGTATTACACCTGGACAATCAGCAGTATTTTATAACCATAATCAGTGTATAGGTGGAGCCATTATACATAAAAGAATAAAATATTTACCTTAAGTAGAATAATAATATTTTAATGAACTATTAAAATTAATTATTTTAAGATTATTAAATATATATTTAATTATATTATTAATGCTTATATATTATAAGAAATAAAAATTTAAAAAATATAATTTAGTTATAAATAATTTTTGTTATTTAAATTATATAAATATTTTTTTTTAATACAAAATTGATTAATTATATAAAATGTAAATATATAATTTTATTTTTTATTAATATCCAAAATATTTCATCATTAACAAAATAATAGGTATATCTAATATATGGCTTTTTTAAAAAATAAGAAAATTTTGATTTTTGGTATAAAAAATCACTTTTCTATTGCTTGGGGAATTGCAATTGCAATGTATAAACAAAAAGCTAAATTAGCTTTTACATATCATGATATAAAATCAAAAAAAAAGATTGAGTATTTAGCAAAAAAAGTTCATTCTAAAATAATTTTAGAATGTGATTTAAATTCAGATAAATCAATAAAGATACTATTTAAAAATTTATATAAAGTATGGAATACTTTCGATGGAGTTGTACATTCTATAGCATATGTACCTCGCATACAGTTAAACAAAAATTATGTTAAAATAATTAATCGAAAGGATTTTTTAGATGCACATGAACTTAATTCTTTTAGTTTAGTAGCAATAGTTAAAGAAGCTGAAATTTTTCTTAATAATAAATCAGTTATTTTAACATTATCATACATTGGTTCTATTAAATATATTCCGTATTATAATATAATGGGTATAGTAAAAGCTTCTTTAGAAGCAAACGTTAGATGCCTATCTGCATCTTTAGGGAGAAAAAATATACGGGTAAATGCAATTTCAGCAGGACCTATAAAAACTACTTCGAGTTATGGAATAAAAAATTTTCATAAAATTTTAGAAAATAACAGAAATAATTCTCCATTACGTGCGAATATAACTACACAAGAAATAGGAAATGTTGCAGCATTTTTGTGCTCCGATTTATCTAGCGGGATTACCGGGCAAATTATATATGTCGATCATGGAAATAATATTATGTAATTTAATGTTATTATATAGAAATATTTCTTATTTTTATTATTAAAATAATATAAATATACATTAGCATTAATTTAATTTCATTCTTTAAATAGTAATAAAATTATTAGGTTATAATATTATGTTTCAAAATAATCCTGTACTTATACAATTAAAAAATCAATTATATAAAAAAAAATTTCAAGTAAAAGGAATTGTAAAAAGTACATCTAAAGGTTTTGGTTTTTTAAGAGTAGATTCTAAAACAACATATTTTATTCCTCCCCAAAATATGAAAAAAGTTATTAATGGAGATAAGATAGTAGGATCAATCGAAACAATAAATAATAGAGAAATTGTTTTTCCTAAAAAATTAATAGAACCATTCTTAAAAAAATTTATAGGATTTGTACATAAACATAAAAATTCAATTTATATACAATCTAGATATCCATATATACAAAATGTAATGTTCTATAAGTATAGCACTACTATTAAAAGATCTTGGAAAAATGGTGATTGGGTTTCTGCAAAATTACAAAAACACAGCCTATGTGATAAAAATAACTGTTTTAGTATTAAAATAATAAAATTTATTTCTGAAAAAAAAAATCCATTATCACCTTGGCATGTTATTTTATCGAAGTATAATTTAGAAAAAAAATCACCTGAAGTAGATTTTTTAAATTTTTTTCCAAAAAATATTCCTGATAATAATCGTGTTGATTTAACAAATTTAGATTTTATTACTATTGATAATAATCATACTCAGGATATTGATGATGCCGTCTATATTGAAGAAACCAACTCAAGTCACTTGATCCTTACAGTAGCTATAGCTGATCCTACTGAGTATATATCAGTAAACACAGAAATAGATAATATAGCAAAAAAACGTGTTTTTACAAATTACTTGCCTGGATTAAATATATCAATGTTACCAAAAGAATTTTCTGAAAATCTTTGTTCTTTACAACCTTTTACCAAAAGACCAGCATTAGCGTGTAAAATACTAATTGATAATGACGGTACAATCATAACAAAAAAAACAAAATTTTTTTTAGCTTGGATTAAATCTCAAGGCAAGTTATCATATGATAATGTATCTGACTGGTTAGAAAAATCAGGAACATGGAAACCAAGTAACAAAAGAATTGAAAAGCAAATATTTTTATTAAATAAAGTATATATTATTCGAAATAAATGGAGAAAAAAACACGCTATTCTATTTAAGAATTATCCTGAATACACGTTTCATTTATCTAAAAAATGGGAAATATTAAATATTTCTGTAGATAAAAAAAGAATAGCTCATAGAATGATTGAGGAATCTATGATTTCTGCAAATATCTGTGCTGCTGATTTTTTAGATAAAGAATTAGGTTTTGGTTTATATCATGCACATTCTGGATTTAATTATTTTAATATTAAAAACGTCGTTAAATTTTTAAAAAAATATAATATATTATATACATCTGAAGAACTAATGACGATATCTGGTTTTTGTAGATTAAAAAGATCTTTAGATATATTATCTGATGAATATGTAAACTATAGAATATGTAAATTTCAATCTTTTGGAGAAATATGTGCATTTCCTAAACCTCATTTTTCTTTGGGGCTATCCTCGTATGCTACCTGGACATCTCCAATAAGAAAATACAGTGATATGATAAATCATCGATTAATTAAATCAGTAATTAAAGGGTGTAAAAACATATCTCCTCCGGATCACTCAGTAATATCACATATTGTTAAACGTAAAAGAAAGACACGCATGGCAGTTAGAAAAATAGAAGAGTGGTTATATACAAATTTTTTTCATTCAATGAATTATGATAAAAAAAATTATTATGCATGTATTATTGATGTTTCTAGAAGAGGAATGAGCGCTCGTTTACTAAAAAATGGAGCTTTTATATTTATTCCTATTACATATATTCATAATATTCATTATGAAGTAATATGTAAACCAGAATCAGGAGTTATATATATAAAAAATAAACTCCATTATAAAATATCAGATAATATTCTTGTACGTTTATTATCTATAAATCATATAACAAAAAAAATTATTGCAACTTTAGTAAAATAAAATGATATATGATATCATCATAATATTTCAAAATAACATAAATTACTCATAAATAAATTATAGTATTAAACTATTTATTAAAAATTAATGAATAATTATCAATATTAAAAGATAATATTATAATTATATAGAGGATTCTTCTATGAACTTTTTAAATACCAATATATATCTTTATTTAAATTTTTTAATTACTTTATTTATCTTAATTACCCCAATTAATGTAATATTAATGTTTTTATCTTCTTTCTATTTAAAAAATACTGAACAAACAAATCAAATAAATATATTAATGCATTTTAGTTTATCTATAATTTTATGTATTACTTTATTTTTAGGATCTGTTATTTTAAAATTTTTTAATACACCTTTAGCTTTTATAGGTATTACTGAAGGTATAATAATGTTATTTACTTCTTGGACATTTCTTAAAACTACTGTTAGTACTGTTTTTAATAAGAATTCAAAATATAACCATTTTATGGATACAAATACACAATTACCTCATCTTACTTTAATTACACCCTTCCTTTTAGGAATAGGTTCTATTAAAATGATTATTGAATGGAGTATACACAATAATAGTATTTATAATTTATTAGGTGGAACTTTTGTTATAATTTTATTTTCTATAATATGTTATTGTATATGTAAAATTAGCTTATATATTTCTAAATTTATAAATAATTCAATTATTTTAACAATAATACGTATTTTTGGTTTTTTTTTATTAACTGTTAGTATAAAATCCATTATCTATGGAATTTATAATATTTTTTATACACCTATAATATAAAAATTATAAAAAATATTCATTTAAATATAATTATTACGTTAAATTATTTTTAATTAATAGATATATAAGATTAAAACAATGAAAATTATTATACGACATTTAGGTTTATGTGATTGGTTATATACAGAAAAAAAAATGCATAAATTCACAACAAATAGAGATAGAAATACTATTGACGAATTATGGTTAGTTGAACATTATCCTGTTTTTACATATGGTATATCAGAAAAAAAATATAATGCTTCTTATATTCATGGAATACCAGTCTTTAAATCTATTAGAGGTGGAAAAATTACATATCATGGACCCGGTCAACTAATAGTGTATCTGTTAATTAATTTGCAAAGAAAAAAAATCAAATTTTATAAATTAGTACAAAAAATTGAAGTGGTAGTAGTTAAATTGCTAAAAGATTTACAAATATCTTCATATATAAATGAAAAATGGCCTGGAGTATATGTAAAAAAAAAAAAATTTGTTCTTTAGGTTTTAGGATTATAAAAGGTTGTTCTTTACATGGTTTATCTTTAAATGTAAATATGAATTTAACTCCATTTAAATATATTGATCCTTGTGGCAATAAACATATGTCAATGACACAAATAAAAAAATTCAATAAAAATATTTCTATAAAAATTATAAAAGATTTATTTATAAAAAATTTTTGTATTTTTTTTGATTATTTTGTAATAAATAATTGATTATTTACTTATATATTTAATAAAAATCAATATATATATAGTTTTATCTACTGATTTTTTTAAAAAACAAAATAAAATCATAGAAGAATAAATATGTTTCAAAAAAAAAAAATTAATGTACGTACAAAAAAAGAAAAAGATACGCATATTATATCTAATATATTGCCTAATAACTCTCAGTCACTGAACTTAAAAAAACCAAAATGGTTAAAAATTAGATTACCATCTAATTTAAAAAAAATTAATAAAATTAAAAATATATTAAAAAATTATAAATTGCATTCTGTATGTGAAGAAGCTAATTGTCCTAATTTATCTGAATGTTTTAATCAAGGAACTGCTACATTTATGATTTTAGGTTCTATATGCACGCGAAAGTGTCCTTTTTGCGCTGTAAATAAAGGAAGACCTTTAGAAATAGACCTCCATGAACCTAAAAAAATATTTAAGGTTGCTAATAAATTAAATTTGAAATATGTTGTACTAACATCAGTGTCTAGAGACGATTTGAAAGATGGTGGAGCTAATCATTTTGCTAAATGTATATATGAACTTAGAAAAAAAAAAAATATAAAAATAGAAATTTTAGTGCCTGATTTTCGTGGAAAAGAAAAAATAGCATTGAATATATTTAATAAATATCCTCCAGATGTATTTAATCATAATATAGAAAATGTTCCAAGATTATATACAGAAATTCGTCCTGGCGCTAATTACGTTAATTCTTTAAATTTATTACATAAATTTAAAGAAATATGTCCAAATGTGCCTACAAAATCTGGAATTATGTTAGGTTTAGGGGAAGAAAAAAAAGAGATAATATCTGTACTTAAAGATTTAAAATCTGTAGGTGTATCTATAGTTACAATTGGTCAATATATGCAACCCAGTAAATATCATTTATCTGTAAAAAAATATATTACGCTCCGTGAATTTAAAGAATTTGAAAAAATTTCTTTATCCTTAGGTTTTCTCAAAGTTTTTTGCGGCCCTTTGGTAAGATCATCATATCATGCTGACAAGCAATATATTTAAATATATAAACAATTTTTATATTCAGTAATAATTTTGAAAATATAATAATATTCCATATATATTTATTATGTTAATAAACATGAAACATGTATTTTTATAAAAATATTAAATATATAAATTATTTTATTAAATTGTATTAAAACACCAAAAAAAATTAATTTATTTTTATTGGTGTTTTAATAAATTTAAAAAATGTTACTATTAAACAGTATATTTATCAAAACAAACTGAATTTAATTTGTTAAATTTTATAACTTTACAGATATAATAAACTTTTTTATAAATAGATACAACTGTATCTATAGATTTTTTAGGTAAAAATGTTTGTAGAACACCATAAGATTTTTTTTTTAGTAATGTTTTTATTTTATGTTTAGCTATTTCATAAATAGTATAATTTTTAGTTGTCCATATAACATCAAAACTATTCAACTTTGCTAGTTTTGCTGCTTTATTAATAGCAAGATCTAGATCACCTATTTCATCTACCAATCCTATTCGTTTAGCATGTACTCCTAACCAAACTCTACCATTAGCAATTTTTTGTATATACTTCTTAGTTTTATTACGTGCATTCGCTACTATATTAATGAATTTTTTATACCCATAAGAAATATCTAGCAATACTCTTTTTCTCTCTTGAAGAGACATATTGGTAAATGAATCAAATGAATTATAACAATCAGTATGTACTCCACTGGAATGTATACCTATTAATGATAATGTTTTTTCTAAAGTCGGTATAATAGAAAAAATACCTATGGATCCAGTAAGTGTAGTAGGATGAGCTATAATATAATCACCAGCTGTAGAAATCCAATAACCGCCAGAGGCAGCCATATCTCCCATAGAAATTACTATTGGTTTTTTATATTTTTTTAACTTAAGTAATTTTTGTCTTATGAGTTCTGAATCTTCTGTATTACCACCAGGACTATTGATTCTCAAAACTATAGCTTTTATTTTATCGTTATATTGAGCGTGTTTAATTTCACTCAAAACATATGGAATATCCATAGCATCTGGTTCTTCAGAACTATCTCCAATTACACCATTTGCTATAATTACTGAAATTTTATTTGAATCTGAAGAAATTTTTTTTCCATAAAGAGGATATTGGTGAATATCAACAACAGGATAATCGTCGTCATTTGTATTTTTATAAAATTTTTTGATTAAATACTCCGTACAACTATTTTTTTCAGCAATATAGTCTATCAAATGATTATGCAAAGCATACTGTGCAAAATTATTTTTATTTTTGTCTAATTTTTTAATAAATTCATCAGTATTAGGACAAATCTCTTGCACAGGTATTTTTCTATTATGCGCTATCACATTTAAAAAATGTTTCCATTTACACTGTACTACGTTTTTATCTATTTTTTTATTTTCTTTGGAAGCGCTGTTTCTTAAAAAAGGTTCTACAGCTGATTTATATTTTCCTATTTTAAAAACATGTATATGTATTCTAAACATTTTTAAAAATTGCTTTAAAAACATTTTAGTATTAGAAATACCATTAAAATAAATAGATCCACCAGGTAATAAAAATATTTTGTCAGCAAAGCTAGCTAAGTAGTATTCACTTTGTGAATAACTACTTCCTATTGCAACAATTGGTTTTTTTGATTTTTTAAATTCGTGTAATTTTTTTCCAAAATATTCTAAAACTACTTGATCACTAGAAAAATTATTTTCTGCTTGTAGCACTATACCTAATATAGAAGGATCTGTTTCTGCCTGTTTAATTTTTTTAGTAATTTCAAAAACCGAGTTATCTGGATTATCAGAATCATGATTATTTGAAAAATAACGAAAAAATCCACGTTTAAATATACTTTTTAATGGTTTTTCTTCAAAAGAATCATATAACCGTATAATTAATACTTTAGGTTTTGTCTTTACAACATCAGTTTTTGGCTGATTTTTAATATCTTGAATAAACCAAATAAATATGCAAATCATTATTAATAACATTAAATTAAGTAGTACTTCTCGTACTATAGTTAATAATTTATATATACATTTAAATATTTTGATTATAAAACTAAATAACATGGTCATATAAATAATGATCCCCTTATAATAAGCTAATTTTTAAAAATAAAATGATATATAAAATTTGCAAAAAATTAATTTAACAAAATTATATATACATTACAGTTATTAATTATTCTAATATAAATATATATATTTTATATATTTTGCATATACATAATATAAATTTAAAAAAATTCAAATAAATGTATTAATACAATTTTATGTATAATAAATATTTTTTAATAACAGTGGTTATCTGTATAAAAAATTATTTTTATTATCTAAAATTTTTAATTTTAAATATAATTATTTTATCCTTACTAATATATATTAGTATATTTTGCAAAATTTTATTTATTTTATTTTAATTAACAGAAAGATTCTATAAAATAGAATTTTTTATTTTTATGCCGTGTTAATTGTAGATAATAATTTTGGTTTACCTTTTTCACTTATAGAAACATACACAAATGTAGCTGTTGTTGCACAATATGATATTCCATAAGAATTAGGATTCATTTTTTTGACCCATATTTCAATTTGAATAGTTATAGAGGTATTACCCATTTTTATACACTGAGCATAACAAGTTACTACATCTCCTACTGATATAGGTTTCAAAAAATTTATATCTTGAGCGCTCACAGTATACACTAGTCCCTTGGAAATTTCTTTTGCTAAAATTCCACCGCCCAGATCCATTTGAGCCATAATCCAGCCTCCAAATATCTTTCCATTGACATTTTTATGAGATGGCATAGCAAGTGTTTTTAACATTATATTATCAGCTTTAGCAATACTGTTATTTTTATATTTTGACATTTGATTCACTAATTGAATTTTAATATTTTTAAATTTTTTATAAAAATTATCTTTAATAATTATGTTAATTTTTAAATGTAAAAACTGTTATAAACAATTAACTTGTTAAATTATTAATATAAAATATATTTATTGTATTTATAAAATTTATTAATTAAATAATTATGATATAGTTTATATAATGTTTTTTTAAAGAAAACATATTTTGATGTATGAGCATACGGTCTAACAGACCATATTTTTATATTTAGAAAAATAATATAATCTAAATAAGTATATAATTATATAAGAAAAATACATATTTATTAATATGTTTAACAAAAAAATATTTATATAAATTGGAAATATATATAATAATTTTAATAACATTGAAATTAACCATCTAAATGTTAACCAAACTAAAATTTTGGGAATCATGAGATTGATGTTAAAAAATATGATTTTTACACCATTATGTAACGCATTAGCTATATCTTTTTTTTCAGACATATAGTAAATAAAAGATATGAAGAACATACTATGTAATAACATTTTCAAAATCGTAAAAAAACTAAATTTAATTTCTATTAATGAATATTGCAGACAAAGGATTAAAGAAAACAAAAAAAAAGATTTAAATATATATTTAATTATATAATAAAAATTTTTTATTAAAAATGATGAAATAAATGGTATTACACCAAATATTAATGTTAATAAAAATAAATTACTAATAACTGTACTAATAATTTTCATAAATATTATATAAAAAATTATTTTTTTTTGACTTGTATTCATATTATGTATTATTTGAAACGAAGATATTTTTTTAAAATAATCCATATTATATAAGCAAGATGCTTCATGTACAGTAACATTAAAAAAAAAGTGTATTAATAATTTTATAAGCGAGGTTATAGTAGAAAATATTAATATTTTCGTTATATTTTTATAAAAAAAATGATGTACATCTATCATTATCATATATATATTAAACAAGATATATCCTCCTGATATTAAATAAATAATATATGTCGATATTATAAATAATATAACTATAAAAATATATTTTATTGAAAATTTTTTTATATAAAAAAATTTGTTTTTTAGGTAAAAATATTTTTTGTCTCAGTCTTAAATCTAATCACTTGTTTTTTCATTTTTATTAACATATTTTCAACATCATAAATATTATCTTCTATAATTTTTACTATGCACGAACCACATACAATACCTTGTATACCAGTTTTTAAAATATCTTTAACTTGCATAGGTTTATTGATTCCAAATCCTTGTATAATAGGACAAGATTGATATTTTTTTAATTTTTTAATAGTTTGTACTAATAATCGATTAGAATATATTTTTTGAATACCAGTTACTCCAGGTCTAGACACGAGATACACGTAACCTTGGCTGTTATCAGCTATTTTTTTAACTAAATCAGCATTAGCGTCTGGAGGGCAAGCAAAAACTGATAGTACTTTATACATATTTGCTATTTTTTTAAATAAATAAGATTCTTCTATTGGTACATCTGCAATTAAAACAGAATCAACACCATATGAACTACAACATGAATAAAAATACTTTAATTTATGATATAAAATAAGATTAGCGTATGTTAATATTCCAATTGGAATTGTAGGATATTTACATCGTATATTTTGAATAGCACCAAAAAACTGCTTTACAGTAACATTATTTTTTAAAGCCCTATCATGCGCTTTTTGTATAATAATTCCATCTGATATTGGATCAGAAAATGGTATTCCTAATTCTAATGCATCAGCACCACTTTTAATTAAGATATTAATAAGCTCCAAAGAAACATCCATGGACGGATCTCCCAAAACTACAAAAGGAATAAAACAGTATTCTTTTTTAGAAGATAACTTTTTAAATAAAATTTTATATCGTGATTTCATGTTTATACTTATTTTGATTTATTGATAATATTATCAATAGTTGTAAGATCTTTGTCTCCTCGACCAGACAAATTCACAATTATTGTTTGTTTTTTTGTAGGATTCATATGCATTAATTTCAAAGCATATGCAATAGCATGTGATGACTCTAAAGCTGGAATTATACCTTCTAGTCTAGATAATTTTAAAAAAGCATTAATTGCTTGTTTATCAGTAATAGTTACGTATTTAACTCTTTGTATATTTTTTAACCATGCGTGTTCTGGTCCTATTGAAGGAAAATCTAAACCAGCTGAAATTGACCACGATTTTCTAATTTGTCCGTCATTATTTTGCATGAGATATGATTTCATACCAAAATAGATTCCTTTCTTACCTAAACTTAAAGCAGCTCCATGTTGATGCGTGTGTAATCCTAATCCAGCAGGTTCAACGCCAATTAATTTAACTGATTTATCTTTTAAGAAAGATGAAAATATTCCAATTGCATTAGATCCTCCGCCTACACAAGCAACAATAAAATCAGGGAGAATACTATTCTCTAACAAAATTTGTTTTTTAGTTTCTTGTCCAATTATTTTTTGATATTCTCGTACAATAGTAGGATAAGGGTGTGGACCTGCTACTGTTCCAATCATGTAATGAGTATCAGAATAACTGTTAGACCAATCTCTTAAAGCTGCATTACAAGCGTCTTTTAGAGTTCCTAATCCAGACGATACGGGAATCACTTCCGCTCCTAATAATTTCATTTTAAGAACATTTTGAGATTGTCTAGACATATCTGTAACCCCCATATATATTCGACACTTTAATTGTAATAAAGAACAAGCTATAGCAGAAGCTACTCCGTGTTGACCTGCTCCTGTTTCTGCAATAACGCATTTTTTTTTCATTTTTTTCGCCAACAAAGCTTGCCCTAATACTTGATTAGTTTTATGAGCTCCTCCATGCAATAAATCTTCTCTTTTTAAATAAATTTTAGTGTTTGTATTATTAGTAATATTTGTACATAATGTTAAAGGAGTAGGTCTACCTGCATAAGAACACAGCAAATCATGTAATTTTTTATTGAATTTTTTATTATTTTGTGTTTCAACAAAAATTTTTTCTAATTCATATAAAGCTGGCATTAAAATTTGTGGAACAAACATTCCTCCAAATTTTCCAAAATAGGGATTAAGTATAGTCATAATATTAACTGTTAATTTTTTTTTTAGGTAAATTCTTATTTTTTGAACATAATCGTAACATTGTAAATACTAATTTAATTTTATCAGGATCTTTGATTCCCGGACTTTTTTCTAGACCTGAATTTAAATCTAATCCAAGAAAACCTAATGTAGATGCTAAAAAAATATTTTTCATATTTAAACCTCCAGCTAACATCATATTAGATACATTAAATTTTTTTATTAATTTCCAATCAAAATTTTTTCCTGTACCACCCGTTTTATGATCTAATATATAACGATCAATATCTTCATTTTTATATATACTAGTATTTTTATTTACAGATACTGCTTTCCAAATGCGCACATTTTTAGGTAATAATTTCTTTAAAGTATTAATAAACTTATTGGTTTCTGTTCCATGTAGCTGTACAGCATGTAAATTTAATTTATAAACTTGTTTTAAAATATCTTGGTGTGTTTGATTACAAAAAACACCTACATATTTTAATAAAGTATTTTTTGTAATTTTTACTCCTTCTTGTGTAGTAATGCATCGTTCCGATGAAGGGATAAAAATTAAACCCCCATATACACAACCTACTTGTTCTGCTAATTGAGCATTTTCATAAATTGTTAAACCACAAATTTTATTATCACCGTATATTAATTTACGTACAGAAAATTCTAAGTTAGTTGAATGCATTAAATGTGTTCCAACTAGAAATCCATCAACTAATTTACTAAGTAAGCGAACATCTTTATAGTTGTTAATACCTGATTCACAAATAACAATTTTATTTTGAGGAATCAACGGGGCAAGTTTTTTGGTAGTTTCAAGATTTACAGAAAAATCATTTAAGTTTCTATTATTAATTCCAATTACTGTTGCTTTTAAAAATAAAGCACGTTTTAATTCATTTAAATTATGTACTTCAGTTAATATTCCTAGATTCATACTAATTGCAATTTTAGATAATTGTATATATGTTTCATTATCAAGAATAGATAGCATTAATAATATTGCATCTGCTTGATGATAACGAGCATAATATATTTGGTATGGATCAATAAAAAAATCTTTACATAGTAATGGTTTATCCGTTTGTTCACGTACTTGTAATAAATATTGAAAACTACCATGAAAAAATTTTTTTTCTGTAATCACCGAAATAACATCAGCATATTTATGATAAGTTGATATTATTTCTGAAATATTAAATTTTTCTCTAATAATTCCGTGTAAAGGAGAAGATTTTTTACACTCTAATATAAATGATGGACGATTTTTTTTTAATGTTTTTTCAAAGAAATAGTTTGTTTTCTTAATTTTTCCAGAAAAAGAATTTAAAGGTACACTTTGTTTCTTATGTTGAATCCATTTTTGTGTATATTTTAATATTTTAGAAATTATATTATTTTTCATAATTTTTCTTAAATAAATAATTTTTATAATGTAGATAACTTAGTAACAAAATCATAAACTTGACCAGTATTAATGAAATTAAAAATTTTTAATGTATTTTGTGAAATATTATCATTTCCTAAAGTTTTCATTAATAATGCTACGTTAATTGCAATTGTTTGTGCATACACTGGATTTCCTTTTCCTTGCAATAATTTTACAGTTTCTATATAATTTTCTTGCTCAGTTTTGTTAATAAGATATTTTTTATCACATTTTTCTAAACCAAAATCTCTTGGGTACATTTTATATTTAATGATTTTTTTATTATTTAATTCAACTATATGTGTTTTAGAATAAAGTGTAGCCTCATCCGTTCCTCCGCTATGCACAATAATAGCTCGTTTATATTGCAAATTAGATAATATTTTAGCATATAAAGACATTAATTCTTTTTTATATACCCCAATCAATGCATATTTAGGTTGAGCAGGGTTCAATAAAGGACCTAATATATTAAAGATAGTTCTAGTACATAGTGATTTACGAATATTTGAAATTTTCTCAAAATCATTAAAATAAGAATTAGCCAATAAAAAACAAATATTTTCATTATCTAGACATTTTCTAGATTTTTCAGGTGATAACTTAATATTTATATTTAATTTTTGTAATAAATTTGCAGATCCAAAATTTCCAGAAGAATTTATATTGCATATTTTTGCTATTTTAATACCATAGCATGCTGAGACAAGAGCGCTAACAGTAGATATATTAAAACTATTTTTTTGATCACCTCCTGTACCTACAATATCAGATACGACATAGCTAGGTTTAGGGAATAATTTTACTGATTGCATTAAAAATTTTCTAGCTCCAACAATTTCTTCGTATGTTTCTTTTCTATACGATAGAATCGATAGTATCGAGGATGTTTGCATGTCATTAATATTTTTATGAAAAATATTATAAAATAAAGTATAACTTTCCAATTCATTTAAATATTTTCCATTATATATTTTTTTTAAAATTTTTTTCATTTTTATATACAACCATAAACAATATTAAGTCAACAATAACCAAATATATTAATATTTCTTTATAACTCTATTTTAAAAATTGTTACAAATCATATCTATGTTGTAATATGATATTTTATATTAAATATTTTGTGAAAAAGAGAAAATTTATTATTTAATACATATTATGTTAATTAAAATTTTTTATAAATTATAAATATATTAATTTTAATTAAATTAATTTTTAAATATAGAAATTATATACAATATTTATATTTTCATAAATGAAAATTTTAATAAATACATTAGGATATTAAAATAAATTATGAATTATAATCAAGCAATAAAATATGATTATATTTAAAAAAATACGTAAAAATATATGAAATATTATAAATAAATATTTATGAATATTTTTTGTATAAAAAATTTTTTATTGAACTATTCATGTAATTTACGTGAATAATAGATATAGAACGCATGAACTAAAAAATAAATATATTATACAATAATAATTTTTATTGTATTAACATATTACATGTTATATGAAATATAAATATATTATTTATAAAAAATAATTTATGTATTAAAATGATTATTTAATTTAATAATAACACTCTTTTTTTATAAAAACAAAATATTTATTCTATTAAAAACGTTTTGATAAATAAATATTTTGTAAATATATTCAAAGAAATAATTTATATGTTTAAAAAAGAAGTTGTATAATTATTATTATAATAATTACATTAAATATAAAAAATATTGTATATAAAATTATTAATAGAATTTATTATAATTTATATATATAGGAACTATATTATGAAAGAAAGAATCCAAAAAATATTATCTAATTGTGGTTTAGGATCACGCCGTACTATTGAAAAAAAAATTCATCAGAAATTAATTAAAATAAATGGACAAATCGTTTCTTTAGGACAAAGTTTTTTAAAAAATGAAATTAGATACGTCGTAGTAGATAACAAAAAAATTTTTTTAAAAAAAAATGTAATAAAAGTCATTATTTATAATAAACCCGTTGGTGAAGTTTGTACTAAAAAAGATGAAAAAAAAAGAAATACTGTTTTTGATAAATTACCTAAATTATTATATTCTAAATGGATAAATGTAGGAAGATTAGATATTAATACATCAGGTTTATTGTTATTTACTAATTATGGAGAATTAGCATATAGACTCATGCATCCACGTTATATGATTAAACGAGAATATTTAGTTAAAATTTTTGGAAAAATATCAAAAAAAAAAATTTTAATTTTAAAAAATGGAATTAAAATTGGTTCATCAATTTCAAGATTTTATGAAATTTTTAGTATAAATAATCAAAAAAAAAATAAATGGTTTAAGGTATCTTTACTGCAAGGTAAAAATCGTGAAGTACGTTTACTATGGAATTCAATTGGTATACAAGTTAACAAATTAATTCGAATTAGTTATGGGTCTATACTTTTACCGAGAAATTTACAGAAAGGAAAATTTATAGAACTAAATTCTATTAATATAAAAAATATTTTTAATTCAGTCAATTTATAACGTTTAAAATTTTCATAATTAATAAAAAACAATTTTTAAAAATATTAATTATATATTTAACAAAAATAAATATAACACTATATTAGTAGACATTTATACCTATAGTGCAGACGTACTGTATATTTAATATTTTAAAATAAACACTTTATAAACATGTAATTTTTATTAAATTAGTTATTTATGTTTTTGATAAATTAATTTCTTGATATACTGTGCGTGTTTTTTTTAAAAAATATTTTAAAATATTAGCTTGTCCTATTAATATAACTTGACTTTTGATATAATCATGTCCACCGATAAAATCAGTCATTAACGCTCCTGACTCTCTAATCTGTAATTCTGCAAAATTTATATTTAATAATTTTTCGTTAAATCCAATATAAACGTTAATTTTTCCAGAAGATAAATATGCTAAATCTAAAATGGAACAACCAGAATGTCGAAAAGAAGTTGTTTCTCGGATAAGTTGTTGAATTAACGAAATATACAAATTAGTATTGTATTGATTTTTTTGTCTAAAATAAAAAGCTATAATTTTATCAAAATCATTATCGTACGCACAACATCTAGTACGAAAACCGTTTAATTGAGCACCTTGACCTTTAATAGCTGTAAATAAATCATTTTTAATGGGATCATATATCACTGACATATACATTTGATTTTTTTCTTTTATTAATATTGATAGACAAAAATGTGGAATTTTTTTAATAAAATTCATTGTTCCGCTTAAAGAATTAATCAACCATTGATTATTTTGTATTACAGATGTTTTTTTGGAATATATATCATGAATAGAATGTCGAGGATATGATTGATGTATAATAGAAAAAATTGAAGAAAAAATTCTTTTTCGTATTTTACGAAGATAATAAATTTTATTCAATGAATCTAATTCATTCCTAATATCTTTAGAATCATAATTTTGAGCAACAATTTTTCCACCGACTCGAATAGCTCTGACGGCAATATTTAACATAGGATTCATTTAATAATCTCTCATATATAATATTTTTTGTAAAATAACTATAAATAAATATTTTTTAATATTAAAATTCAGAATCTTTATCTAACCGAATGTTTATTATATACTTGTTTAAATAAATTTAAAAAATTTATTTTTGTTTTTAGGAAAAAATTATATCAATTAATATATTTTGGAAAAATAATGTTTAAAAAAAAATGTTTAGAAAATAAACCAAAAAAAAAAATCAATTTACTAAATTTTAATTTACAAAAAATGATAAATTTCGTATTACAATTAGGAGAAAAAAAATTTCGCGCTATACAAATAATGGAATGGATTTATAAAAAAAATTGTATTAAATTTGAAAACATGAATAATTTAAGTAATTCTTTACAAGAAAAATTAAAAAGAAAATCTATTATTCAACTACCTTACCGTATAAATGAATTAAAATCAACTGATGGTACAATAAAATGGAATTTTTTATTTGATACTGAACTTATTGAAACAATATATATTCCGGAAAAAAAACGTGCTACTTTATGTATTTCATCTCAAGCAGGATGCATGTTAAACTGCAAATTTTGTGCTACAGGTAAACTAGGATATACTCGTAATTTGTTAGTTTCAGAAATTATTGGTCAAATATGGTACGCTATAAATAGAATAAATCAACATGAAAAAAACACTTATATTTTACCTTCAATTAAAAATATTGTTATGATGGGTATGGGAGAACCTTTATTAAATTTAAAAAATATTATTATTGTAATTGATATTATTTTACATAAATATGGTTTTAATTTTTCTAAAAATAAAGTTACTTTATCAACAGCTGGTCTTGTTCCAGCTATAAATAAAATAGCAGGAAAAATAGATGTTTCATTAGCAATTTCATTACACGCATCTAATGATTGTATTCGTAATATGATTATGCCTATAAATAAACGTTATAATATTAAAATGTTATTGTCATCTGTTAAAAATTATTTAGATAAATCAACAGCAAATCGAGGTATAGTGACAATTGAATATGTTATGTTATTGCATATTAATGATTGTAAAAATCACGCAAAAGAATTAGCATGTTTATTAAAAAATATACCTTGTAAAATTAATTTAATTCCTTGGAATTCTATAAAAAATTCTTCTTATAAATGTAGTAGTTATGATAGAATCACTGCATTTTTTGAATATTTAAAAAAAAAAGGTTTTGTTGTTACAATTAGAAAAAATAGAGGATCTGATATCCAGGCTGCATGTGGACAATTAACGGGTACACAGGATTATTTTCGTAAACCAATAAATATCTTTAATTCATAAATTTCATTTTTTATATACCAAATTTTTAAAAATTAAATTTAATTAATAATTTTAATTCAGGAGATTTTATTTTATATGAATAAAAAATATCAATCAGTCAGAGGTATGCACGATATTCTTCCTGTAGAAACTTATTTTATACAAATAATTGAGAAAAAAATAAAAAAAATTTTAAACAGTTATTCATATTTTGAAATTCGCAGCCCAATAATTGAATATACTGAATTATTTGAAAAATCAATTGGTAATAATACTGATATTATTCACAAAGAAATGTATAATTTTAAAGATAAAAAAAAGAAAAAAATATCATTAAGACCAGAAGGTACTATCAGTTGTATTCGAGCTTGTATACAAAATAATGTATTTTACAATTCTAAAATTCAAAAATTGTGGTATTACGGTCCTATGTTTCGTTATGAACGACCGCAAAGAGGACGATTTAGACAATTCCAACAATTTGGGGTTGAATATTTTGGTATAAATAATATTTTTATTGATTATGATATTATAATGTTAACTGTAAATATTTGGAAAAAATTAAATCTATCAAAATATTTAATACTAGAAATAAATTCTCTTGGTACCGTAGAAGATAGAAAAGATTTTTCTTTAGATTTAAAAAAATTTTTTCAAAAATATATATCAAAACTGACTACATATGAAAAAAAATTATTATCCACCAATCCTATTCGTATTTTAGATAGTAAAAATACAAATATAATAAAATTATTAAGATTTGCACCCATGTTACATCATTATATAAGTTCACATTCATATAAACGTTTTAAAAAATTATGCAGTTTATTAACTCAATCTAAAATTAATTATATTATAAATCATCGATTAGTTAGAGGTTTAGATTACTATAACGATACTGTTTTTGAATGGACAGCAAAAAAATTAGGTTCACAAAACGCTGTTTGTGCGGGGGGTCGATACGATAATTTAGTAGAATATTTAGGTGGAATAAAAAATCCAGCTATTGGTTTTGCTATTGGTGTAGATAGAGTAATTATGTTAACAAAATTAATTAATCCAGAGTATTCTGAAAATTTTGTTATTGATATAAATATTATTTTTTTAGAATCTATATATTCAGTATTGTCGATATATATTGCTAATCAATTACACTTCATGTGGCCAAAATTAAAAATTAATACTTCTTTAAAAAAATTTAGAAAAAATAATTATCTAAAAAAATTAAAAAAAACAAAATCAAAGTTTTTATTAATTTTACAATCTAATTTATTGAATGTAAATAAAATTTTAGTTAAGAATATGTGTAAAAAAAAAAGCCAAATAATTCCAATAAATAGAATTTTCCAAAATCCATGTATTTTTATTAATTGATAATGTTATTATATGACATAATATCAAGATACAAAATTATTTAATCAATAAAATATTTTTTACATTTTTTAGATATTAAAAATAATTAATACTTTATTATAAGAAATAAAAATATGATAAATAAAAAACTACAAACAGCAGATAACGAAATCTGGAACTTAATCCAAAAAGAAAAAATAAGACAAGAATCATGCATTAATTTAATTGCATCAGAAAATTATGCAAGTCATTCTATATTAGAAGCTCAAGGTTCTTGTTTAACAAATAAATATGCAGAAGGATATATTGGAAATCGTTTTTATAATGGATGTAATATAATCGATAAAATTGAAAGTATTGCTATTAATAGAGCTAAAAAATTATTTAACGTCGAATATGCTAATGTACAACCTCATTCTGGATCACAAGCCAATTTTGCAATTTTTCAGGCATTACTAAAACCAAGAGATGTGATTTTAGGTATGAATTTAAATCATGGAGGACATTTAACACATGGATCTACTGTAAATTTTTCTGGAAAACTATATAAATCTTATACGTATGGTATTACTTCAAATGGTGAAATAGATTATAAAAATTTTCAATATTTGTCAATGTTACATCGACCTAAAATGATTATTGGTGGATTTTCTGCATATTCAGGAATTTGTGATTGGCAATATATGCGTAAAATTGCTGATAAAATTAATGCATACTTTTTTGTAGATATTTCACACATAGTAGGTTTAATTATAGCTGGATTATATCCTAATCCTATTAAATACGCTCATGTTGTTAGTACTACTACACATAAAATTTTAGGAGGACCGAGAGGAGGATTAATACTTTCAAATAATGGAAATAAAACATTATATTCTAAATTAAATGCTTCTGTTTTTCCCGGTAGTCAGGGTGGACCCTTAATGCATGTTATTGCAGCTAAAGCCGTTTCTTTCAAAGAAGCCTTAAGTTCAGAATTTTTATTGTTACAAAAAAATACAATAATTTTTGCAAAAAAAATGGTCGAAATATTTTTAGAAAAAAAATTTAGAATTATTTCGAGACACACAAAAAACCATTTGTTTTTAGTTGATGTGTCTACTAAAGGAATCACCGGAAAAGAAGCTAGTGATATATTGTCTACTGCTAGAATTATTGTAAATAAAAATACCATACCTAATGATTCTAAAACACCTTTTATTACATCAGGAATTCGTATTGGTACTCCAGCACTTGCTAAACGTAAATTTAAAATTAATGATGTTAGTCAAATTACTTATTGGATATGTGAAATTTTAAATAATCCATATGATTTATCTTATATTCAAAAAATAAAAAAAAGAACAAAAAAACTCTGTAAAAAATATCCTATTTATAATGTATAAAAATTATTTATAATTAATTACTCACATAATCAGTATATGTATTATTAAATTTATATTTTTTATATAAAATTTTAAATATAAAAGTATCTTACATACTATTTTTTTTATTCAATAATTAGTAAAAATATTTTATGTTACATGTATTATGTGTAACATAATTCTTATTAAGATAATAATCTTACATAAAACATATCAACATGAATAATGTTTAATTGATTAATTTGACTATATATTAATAAATTATTATATAATTTTTTATTAAATAATTATTTGTTGTATTCAAAATTAATAAATATTAATAAATATTAAAATTATATTATTCTATCAAAACCCATAAAGGATTTATTTCAGTAGATTGTGTAGTAATTTTAGACAAATAACCGTTATTATTATTAATATAATAAATTTTTATAGAATTAGATAATTCTCCAACAATTACTAATATATTGCCATCTTTACTAATATTAAATGATCGAGGTTGTGATAAGGTTCGATAAGTATGCATCCTTAACAATGTACCTTGTTTATTGTCAATATAAAAAAGAGAAATAATACTATTAGCTCGATCACAGGCATATAAATAATTTCCTGTAGGGTGAACATGGATATCTGAAGACCAAGAAGAACATATAGATGATTGTGACATTAATGAAATCGATTGTATTATCTGTAATTTAATTAATTTATCATTAATAAACCACACATCAATTGTGCCGCTTAATTCATTAATTGAATATAAGTATGGACGTAATGGATGAAAAGTAATATGTCTTGGACCACTATTGTAAGCAGTACTAATAATATTTTTTAAAATTACAGTCATTTTTTTATTTTTATTATGTTGTATTTTATAAATATAAATTTTGTTATCTTTAAGAGCTGATGCAAATAGTAAATTACTTTCGTAATGCATTCTTATAGAATGACATCCTCTTAAATTTTCTACTAAAGCAGCAGTACTACGAATTAGTCCGCATAAATTTAAAGAATAGACACTAAATCCATTTCCATGATATGAAGCACAAAACAACATTGTTTTTTTTTTATTTAATGAAATATAATTGGGTGTATTAAACACTTTAACTTCATGTATTTTTTTAAACTGATTATTTAAATTTTGTTTATAGGTAATAATTTTATTATTCCCTGTTTCTCCAGTATATAATAATTGATGTTTTTTATTGTATTTTAATGGTTGAGGTTTTCCAGAAGTAGTGGTAGTATTTACTTTTAATAAAGTCAAATTATTTTCTAAAATCCAATGTTCAATGCAATGACTTACTGAACAAGAAATAAATATATCTTTTTTCACGTTTATTTCCATTTAAAATTATTCTTAATTTAATAATTAATTTTTAATATTACATATATTGTATTAAATAAAAATTATTCTGATTTAATAACATTACTTAATTTATTTTTTAGGATATTAATTAAAAAATTTTTAATCCATAATAGAATATCTAATTCCTTATTAAATGACTGATAATAATATAACTTATTAGTAATTAATTTCCAATTATTCGGATCTTTAATAATTTTTTTACATATCCAGTTAATATTTAAAATATTTTGTTTTCTAAAAGAAAGACACACCTTTTTTTTAGAACATTGAATTTTTTTTATTCCTATTTCACCAGAAAGAATTTTTACTTTTTTTAATAAAAAAAAATTTTTTACACATCTCGGTAATGTTCCAAGTAAACTGTATAATTTTTTTTTAAGATTATGTAATTCTCCATTATTATTAATACGTGAAACCTTTTTATAAAAAAATAATCTAAGATTTACATCATTTATATAGTTTTCAGGAAAAATAGCTGATATATGTAATTGAATATCTACATTTTTATTACTAGAATTTAATTCATTAAGAGCAGTTTTATTTTTACTTTTTTTAATTTCATTAATAGCCTTACTTAAAAATTTTTTATATAATTTAATTCCAATGGTTTTAATATGTCCGCTTTGATTTTTTCCTAATAATTCACCTACTCCTCTAATCTCCGAATCATGTACTGATAATGTAAATCCAGAACCTAAATTTGTTAAAGATTGTATTAAGTTTAATCTTTCTTGTGCTTTTTTGCTAGGTTTTATATTATTTGACATGAAAAAAAATGCATACGCTTGTATTTCAGATCTACCAATACGACCCCTTAATTGATGTAATTGCGATAATCCAAATTTATCAGCATGTTCTATAATTATAGTATTAACATTACTAATATGAATTCCAGTATCTATTATTGTAGTACATATAAGAATATCAAAATCTTTATTTGAAAATTTACACATGATTTTATGTAAATCTTTTCGAGATATTTTTCCGTGACTTATTTGAATACGTGCTTCTGGAACTAATTTAGATAAATATTTTTTTTTTTCTTCTATATTTTTTATAATATTATATATATAATATATCTGACCTCCTCTTTTTAATTCTTTAATAATGGCTTTTCGTATAGTCTGACTATTAAAATATTGAACAATTGTTTTTATAGCTAATCTTTTTTTTGGAGGTGTTGATATAATTGATAAATCTCGTATTCCCAATGAAGACATATGTAAAGTTCTAGGAATTGGAGTAGCAGTTAACGTTAGAACATCTATATTTATATATAATCCTTTTATTTTTTCTTTATGATATACACCAAAACGATGTTCTTCATCAATAATTAACAATCCTAAATTTTTCCATATTAAAGATTTTGATAAAATTTTATGAGTACCTATCAGTACGTGAATATTACCTTGTTTTATTTTTTTTTGAATATCGCGTTCTTCTGATAAAGAAGTAAAACGAGAATATGTATTAATATTATATATATATTCAGAAAACCTATCTTTAAAAGTATGATAGTGTTGTTGCGCTAGTAATGTTGTAGGAACTAATAGAGCTACTTGTTTTTTGTTATTAAGAGCTATAAAAGCAGCTCTCATAGCTATCTCAGTTTTTCCAAAACCTACATCCCCACACAATAATCGATCCATTGGGATGGGTTTTTGCATATCATTTATAATTTCTTTAATAGATTTTTGTTGATCTTTTGTTATAAAATATGGACATGTATTACAAAAATCATGATATTCTTGAACATTTTTTTTAAAAGAAAATCCCTTTCTTAGTAATCGATGAGATTCATTGTCAATTAATTGAATAGCTACGTCATGGATTTTTTTCTTAATCTTTTTACATTCCAGTAACCATTTTTTATTGCCTAAAGTATGTAAAGGAATGTCTGATAGTGTTGTAAGGCCATATGATTTAATTAATTCAAGAGAAGTTATAGGAACATATAATTTAGCTCGATCTGCATACATAATAACACAATATTCTGCTACTATCCCTTTAGTATTTAAAGTACATAAACCAATATATCGACCTATACCATATTTAATATGAACCACTAATTGATTTTTTTTAAATGGTTGTTTTTTTAAAACAAATTCAGAAAAATTTTTTTTTATTATCTTTGTTTTTATATTTTGCGCCATACAATAAAATGTTCCAATATAAGATTAATAAAAAGAAAAATAATAACATTTTTATACATAATTTTACTAAAAAAATATGTATAATATATTTTCTACAATTGATTTATATATTTAAACTCTATAAATATAGAGCATAATATTATACTAAAGCAGTATAAATAAAAATAAAAATTTTAAAATATATATATTAACATTATTTAAACATTCCGCAAATATCACACATAATATTTTTAACTATATTAAATAAAATTTATAAATATTATAAGTTATATTTATTAATAATTTTAACATATAAATTTTATTAAAATTAAATATTTATATGTAATTATATACAAATTTTTGTGCTTTTAAAATCAAATAACACAGAGAATAATATTCTCTTATATTAAGATGATGTTTAATAAATTAAGTATTCCATACCATGATATTGAAAATGGTTAACAAATCATTTAAAATATAGTTAAATATAAAAAATTTATGTATAAAATGTTATTTATATTATAATTATAATACTAATTAATATTATCGTTATAATTTTTTATTTAAGTGAAATATTGCAATATCAAAAACAAAAAATTTTTTCTTACACTCATTCTAAATATGTATTATTTAAAAAAATAATATTTGACATACATATTTAAATTTATCGGTATTTATTTAAATGAATATTAAAATTGCTATAAATGGATTTGGTCGAATTGGACGCATGATATTTCGACTAGCCCAAAAAAGACCCAACGTAGAAGTAGTTGCAATCAACGATTTATTAAATCCGCAATATATTGCGTATATGTTAAAATATGATTCGACACATGGTTTATTTAAAGGATCGATTCAAGAAAAGAATGGTTATTTACTAATAAATAATAAAAAAATTTATATCTTCTCTGAAAAAGAACCTAAAAATATTGATTGGGGTTCTCTTAATGTTGATATTGTTATGGAATCTACTGGAGTTTTTTTAACTACTGAATCTGCTTCGAAGCACATACAAGCAGGAGCAAAAAAAGTTATTTTGACAGGACCGTCAAAAGACGATACCCCTATGTTTGTAAGAGGCGTTAATTTTAGTCAGTATAATAATCAAAAAATTGTTTCCAACGCATCTTGCACAACAAATTGTTTAGCTCCTTTGGCAAAAGTAATAAATGATGAATTTGAAATTATTGAAGGTTTAATGACTACAGTTCATGCGACAACAGCTACTCAAAAAACAGTAGACGGCGTTTCTTTAAAAGATTGGAGAGGGGGAAGAAGCGCTTTACAAAATATAATACCTGCATCTACAGGAGCAGCGCAAGCTGTAGGAAAAATTCTTCCAGAATTAAATAAAAAAATCACTGGTATTGCATTTCGAGTACCTGTAGCAAATGTATCAGTAGTAGATTTTACGGTTAGATTAAATAAAAAAGCAAGTTATCCAGATATTTGTTCTGCTATAAAATTAGCGTCAAAAACACATATGAAAGATGTTATTGGATACACAAATGAAGAATTAGTATCTAGTGATTTTAATGGACTACATTTAACATCAATATTTGATGAAAAAGCCGGTTTATCTTTAAATAAAAATTTTGTCAAACTAATATCATGGTATGACAATGAAATTGGTTATTCTAGCAAAGCACTGGACTTAGCGGAATGGATTTCGTTAAAATAATTTTATATATTTTATGAATGTATAAATGTCATATTTATATATATTCTGACAGTATTCAGTAGCATTTATTTCAATACTGTCAAATATATATCCGTTATATATAAAACTTTCATTCGTAATAACTGTTAAATATTTTATATAATTAAAAAAATTTACAATAATTAGAAATTAATTATACAAATTATTAATTTCCAGATTAATTAATTTCAACCAATCAGTAACGCGTTTTTTAGTTAAGTGTGGTTGATTATCTTCATCAATTGGTAATCCAAAAAAATGTGTTTTATTTTTTTGCGCTCGAGAAGCTTCAAAAAAATAATTTTTAATTGGCCAAGAACCTACAAATCTAACATTCTTTTTTTTTAAAAAATGATACATAATTCCTAGCGAATCACAAAAATATTCTGAGTAATCTTCTTGATCACCACATCCAAACAATGCTACTATTTTTTTATTTAAATGTGTTTTTTTTAAAAATTGTAGAGATTCTTCCCAGTCGCATTGAAGTTCGCCATAATACCATGTAGATATACCGAAAAATAAAATATCAAAATTTTCCATGTTTTTTAACGGAGAAACAGCAATATCAAATATTGCAGATTTTTTAACATTTAGTTTTTTTTGTATCATATAAGAAATTTTTTCTGTATTTCCGGTATCACTGCCGTAAAAAATACCTATGTTTTTCATTGTGCATCCATATAAAAAAATATCAACAAAATTGATATTATTAACACATAAAATATATACTATATTTATATTAATGTTATTATTTTAATTTTTAAAAAATAGATAAAAAAAGAATCATTTTTTATACATATAAATAATATATTACATTTATATAATATATGATATTTTGAAGTAGTTTATACAAATATTTTGTTTATATATTTCATATAATATAGTATATTATATTTAATAGTATATTTTTAATATTTATTTATTTTTCATGTCTTTTTAAAAAAATAAATATTAAAAATATACTAAAAAAAATATTTATATACAATATATTTCTCTCAAAATAAAAAATAAATTTTTATAAAAAAATTAACAATAAAACTATGTTCATGTATTTAAAATTATTAAATAAAATCTAAATATAAAAAAATAACGTTGTCGTGTAGTACGCGCAAAAAAAAATACGTCTATTCTTTCTATTATTATATCAATTTTTTCGAAATAGAAATATAATGATTAATTATCTAAATAAAAATTTAATTTTTATAAAATTAAATTTATATATTTCTATAAAAATAGATCATTTTTTTATTTAATCCATAAAATATATTAAAATTAAAAATATAATTTCAACAAGAAAAGAGATAACCTTATTTAAAATATTTTTTATAAAAAGATATTACTATTAATAAATTTTACGTTCAAAAAAATATTATATACAATATACCAACAATAATTGTTATATATTGTATAAAGATTTAATTTTTTATGGAAATCATTAAACTATATATTTAAAAATTACTTTTTATATACAATTTGAATTAATATTTTTAACAATTAAAGCTATAAAAATATAAATTTTATTTAATATACATTAAAATTTAATATATTATTTTTCTGTAATAAATATTAAAAATTATATTCCATTCAAAAATTTTTATAGATTATATATTTCATTGAATAGAACCATAAAATAAATATTTATATTAATATTTATTAATTTTCAATATCTACTTTAAATATAAGAATTTTACTAGTATAAATGTATTCATTAAGTACATTAAAAAACAATTAATTTAAAAACTCAATCAAGTATTATAAAAAGAAAAATTTTTTAAAAAAATTTATCTAAATTAAAATATAGAAAAATATATATTTAAAATCAATTAATATAAAATAATCAACAAAAATTATTAATAATAAATTATATTAATTAAAATTAGAAATAATTTTTTTAAAAAAAAATTAATACTATTTTTCTATCTATAATTATAAATTTTGATAATACTTTTAAAAATAAATAAAAAAAAATATGATAATATTTTGAAAAATATATAAAATCCTTCAATTCATAAAAAATATATTTAGATATAATTAGAAATTTACTTTCAAATATTAATATATATAAATATTATTTATAATTTACCAAAAAATTTTTCAAAATATATAAGTATTCACAAAAACAGAGCTCTTGAATATGAATAATTTTATTCTCGAAGAAATTATAAATAAAAAATTAAAAAACTATAAATACAAAAAAGATCATGCACCTAACGGTTTACAGGTAGAAGGAAAAAATGAAATAAAAAAAATAATTACAGGAGTAACGGCCTGTAAAAATCTTTTAAAAATTGCTTTACAAAAAAATGCAGATGCAATTATTGTACATCACGGTTATTTTTGGAACAATCAAGAAAAAAAAATTTTAGGTATGGATAGACATCGTTTAAAAATATTATTATCAAATGATATTAATCTATATAGTTGGCATTTACCTCTAGATTTACATCCTAAATTTGGTAATAATATTCAACTAGGAAACTTACTAAACATTACTACTTATGGTTATGCACTCCCGTATGTTCTTATAGGAAAATTTAAAAAAAAACAAACTGCAACATCATTAATTCAAACCATATCAAAAAAATTAGAAAGAACCCCATTTCATTATGGTCGAACAGGACCTAAATACATTAAACGCGTCGCTTGGTGTACAGGAAAAGGGCAAAATTTTTTCAATCAATCTATAAAATTAAAAATTGATGCATATTTAACTGGAGAAGTTTCGGAAGAGACAATTCATATAGCCGAAGAAAATAACGTGCATTTTTTCTCTTTAGGGCACCATGCTACAGAAAAATCAGGAATTTTTTCATTAGGAACATGGTTATCTCAAAAAGATAAAAACCTGATAGTTAATTTTGTTGATGTACATAATCCAATTTAATAATATATACCATTTATTAAATTTTAATTCGTATTTAACTATATAGATATATAAAATATATATGAAAAATAAAAAAAAAATATTTTCATTATGGAATACAGGATGGTTATACTCAAACAACCAATTATTTTTAGAAAATATTTATAAAAAATTTTTATCCAATTCAAAAACACTGGATTCATGTTGGAAAAAAACATTTAATAATATATCTAATAATAAACATATGACAAATAGTAATAACATTACTAATAAACCTAATTCTCAAATAAAAAAAAACACTTTGTATTCTTATTCTGATGTCACCTCAAAAAATTTAACACAAAAATACAAAAATGAATTATTAAAAGAAAAATTTTTAAAATTAATAAATTCTTATCGAATATATGGACATTATGTATCAAATTTAAACCCGCTGATATTTTTAAAAAAAACAAAAAATATTCCTGAATTATCTCATTTATTTCATAATATTCAATTAAAAGAACTTAATCATAAGATAAACTTCAATTTTTTATGTTTTAGAAAAAACATTAATTCTTTTAATGAAATATATTCATTTTTCAAAAAAAAATACTGTGGTTATATTGGATTTGAATATATGCATTTAAATAATATTAAACAAAAAAAATGGTTAAAAAATTATATCGAAACTAAAAACGTTAAAAACTCTTTATCCAGCAATGAAAAAAGAAAAATATTAGAAGATTTAATTCAATCTACTACTTTCGAAAAATTTATTCATACTAAATTTCCAGGAAATAAACGATTTTCTTTAGAAGGATGTGATATTTTAATTCCGGTATTAAAAAAAATTATAATGTTTTGTATTAAAAAAAAAACTAAAAAAATATTTTTAGGTATGGCTCATAGAGGTCGGTTAAATGTAATGCATAATGTCTTACATTATGATGTATTAAGCATGTTTCATAAAACAACCTTGTCCTGTAAAAATCACAATGGTACTGGAGATGTGAAGTACCATATAGGATTAAAAAAAACCATCCAAAAAAACAATAAAAAAGTTGAAATTAACTTATTGGATAATCCTTCACATTTAGAAATTATAACACCTGTTGTTATTGGTTGTTGTAAATTTTTTTTAGATCAAAAATCTTCTCAATATAATCCTTTACCTATTATTATACACGGAGATGCTGCTTTTATTGGACAAGGTGTAATACAAGAAACTTTAAATATGTCTCAAGTTCCTGCATATAATGTTTTAGGTAGCGTACATATTATTATTAATAATCAAATTGCTTTTACTACATCTAAAAAAAAACATTTAAGAACTAGTTTTTATTGCACAGATATTGCAAAGATGATTAATTCACCTATTTTCCATGTTAATGCTGATCAACCTGAACATGTTATATTTACTATTAAGTTAGCTTTAAAATTTCGATATTTATTTAAAAAAGATGTTTTTATTGAATTAGTATGTTATCGAAGATTAGGTCATAATGAAGTTGACGATCCATATATAACTCAGCCAAAAATGTATAATACAATAAAAAAACATAAAAGTATTTGTATTTTGTACTCTAAAAAAATAATAAATATATTAAAAGAAAAAGATACTTCATATGAACAACTATATATACATTTTATGCAAAAATTATATAAAAAAATACAAAACTATAATTCCAATAAAAATAATTTAAAAAAATTACATTACAATAAACATCCTAAAAAATATTTAATTAACCAAAATCACGATTTAAATTCTTTAAAAAGAATAGCAACTGAACTCTTTACTTTACCAAAAAATTTAATTGTACATAATCAAGTAAAAAAAATTTTTTTCAATCGCACACAAATGATCAATAATAAAATTCCTTTGGACTGGGGTTCTGCAGAAAATTTAGTTTATGCTGTTTTAATGTACTATGGTGTTACATGTCGATTAACTGGAGAGGATGTACGAAGAGGAACCTTCTGTCATAGACATGCTTCTGTTATTTGTCAACAAAAGAATACTGCATATATTCCATTACAAAATCTATCCTCTGTCAGCGGCTCATTTTATGTCTGGGACTCAGTTTTGTCAGAAGAATCTACTTTAGCCTTTGAATACGGTTATTCAAAAGTATCCCATACTACATTAAATATATGGGAAGCTCAATTTGGTGATTTTTCTAATGGAGCTCAGATTGTTATAGATCAATTCATAACATCTAGTTTACAAAAATGGGGACATTCTTCATCTCTAGTAATCTTACTCCCGCATGGTTATGAAGGACAAGGACCTGAACATTCATCTGGTCGATTAGAAAGATATTTACAACTATGTGCACAAAATAATATTAAAATTTATATACCTACTACAGTATCCCAAATGTATCATATTTTATTAAAACAAGGATGTAGTATGTCTAAAATTCCTATAATTATATTTACTCCTAAATCATTATTAAGAAATCCATTAACATTTATATTCATGAAAGAATTGTTAATAGAAAAATTTCATAAAATTTTATTTACACAATCAAATAATACATATAATTCAATATCTTATATTATTTTTTGTTCAGGAAAAATCTATTATGAATTACTAAGTTTTTATCAAAAAAATAATATTATTGATACTGTAATAATACGCATTGAACAATTATATCCTTTCCCATATTTAAAAATAAACAAAGCTATTAAAAAATTTACTCAAGTAAAGTATTTTATATGGTGTCAAGAGGAACCAATAAATCAAGGTAGTTGGAAATATATATATTTTTATTTCAAAAAATATATTTTAATAAATTATAAATCAATTTTTTTAAAATACATTGGTCGACCAAAATTCTCTTCTACTGCAGAAGGAAATTTAATAGATCATACAATACAACAAAAAAAAATTATAGAATCAGCATTTTCAATGTCAATGAAAAAAATAATAAGTGAAAAATATGAATAAAAATATAAAAATTTTAGCTCCTGATTTACCTGAATCAGTTAATAATGCAGTAATCTTAAAGTGGCATAAACAAATAGGAAATATCGTTCAAGAAGATGAGTTAGTAGTTGAGATTGAAACAGACAAAATTATATTAGAGGTATCATCTCCCGTTTCTGGTATTTTACACTCACAAAATATGTCTACAGGTCAGAGTATACAGTCACAGTCTATATTAGGATACATTCAGCCAATCGAAAAAAAATCAAATATATTTAATACAAAAAACTATTCAACACAAAAAAATAATGAAAGAGATTTTTTTACACCAAAAATGCGTAGATTAATAACAAATAATGAAATTAACAAGGTGATGATTAAAGGAATAAAAATAAAAAAAAAAATTACTAAGGATAATTTTATTTTTAAAAAATCATGTATTTTAAATAAAAAAAACCAAAATAAAAAAGAAAACACAAATTTTTTATCAGAAAAAATTATAAATAATGATACATCATCTAGAACAAGATCTTGTGATCGAATTGCAATGAATCCATTGAGAAAAAAAATATCAGAGAGATTATTATCAACTATTCAAAACACAGCTATGTTAACTACCTTTAATGAAGTTAATATGAAACCAATTATGTTGCTCAGAAATAAATATGGTGACTATTTTAAAGAAAAAAATGGTATAAAATTAGGATATATGTCCTTTTATGTAAAAGCAGTAATACATGCATTAAAAAAATTTCCAGATATGAATGCCTCTATAGAGGGTACTGATATTATTTATCATGATTATTATGATATTAATATTGCTGTATCTACTCCTAGAGGATTAATAACACCTGTTCTAAAATACGCTAATCATTTATCTATGTTTGAAATTGAAAAAAAAATAAAATCTTTTTCTGTTCTAGGTCAATCTGGAAAACTACAATTAAAAGATCTAGAATCTGGTACATTTACTATTACTAACGGAGGAGTTTTTGGTTCACTATTTTCTACTCCAATTATTAATCCCCCCCAAGTAGCCATTCTAGGTATGCATCATATTAAAAATAGACCGGTAGTTATATGTAATAAAATAAAAATACTACCTATGATGTATTTAGCTATATCTTATGATCATCAATTAATTGATGGAAAACAAGCAATACAATTTTTAAATTGTATAAAAGATACTATAGAAGATTTTTCTAGAATTATAATAGACATATAATATTGAGATTTTATACACATAATATTTTATTATAATTATTATAATACAATAAAATCAATATGTAATTAATATACTTGGAATATTTTTTATATAATAATTAATTATTCTATTAAAATTTATATACTGTATACCAAATTAATTATACAAAGTATTAAATTTGTTTTATTAGTTTAAAAACCGATTAACCATATTTTCTGACATATTGAATATAATATATATTACGTTCTCTTATATTATGAAAAATAAAAATATGTTGTATTGTGATTAGTATTCAGTATACAAAACTAATCAATTTACATATTTTAACAAAAATAATACAATATTTTTATATACAGAAAAATACATATGAAATTATATTGTTCTGTGTATTGTAAAAAATAAAATTTAGGTGAGTGATGAAAAATAAAAAAATAGTACTAATGCGACATGGAGAAAGTCAATGGAATCAACTAAATAAATTCACTGGATGGAAAGATGTTTCTTTATCTGAAAAAGGAAAAAAAGAAGCTCGACATGCAGCTAAAATATTAAAAAAAAATAAATTTAGATTTGATATTGCATATACATCAGTATTAAAAAGAGCTATCCATACTCTATGGATAATATTAAAAAAATTGGATTATATATGGATACCAGTGCATAAATCATGGAAATTAAATGAAAGAAATTATGGATCTTTAGAAGGTTTAAACAAAGATGAAGTAGTGAATCAGTACGGGCATAAACAAGTTCAATTATGGAGAAGAAGTTTCTTCGCTTTACCCCCAAAAAACAATAATTTAGATGTTATTCGCTTAAAAAATGATAAAAAATATCAAAATCTAAAAAAAGAAGATCTTCCAAATTCTGAAAACTTAAAAATGACATATAATAGAGTAATTAATTTTTGGAAGTCTAATGTTTTACCTCAAATACAAAAAAACAAAAAAATAATCATAGTAGCACATGGTAATTCCTTACGTGCTTTAATAAAATACTTAAATAATATTAATGATGTAGAAATTGAAAAAGTAGATATTTCTACTGGTTCTCCAATTGTATATGAATTTTCTCACGATATTAAACCTTTAAAATATTATTATTTATAATATTTTTACATAAAAATTAAATTTTTAAATCATTTAATAAAATATTAATATAAATATTTTTTAGTTTCTAATAAAAATGTTCTATTTAAATAATCTTAATTTTTAAAATTAATACATTATTTTCATAAAATTAATATTCAAAAATTTTATGTTATTTAAATAAATATTTAACATTAAGGTCGCATCACTATAATGATTAAAAAAATAGGAGTTTTGACAAGCGGTGGCGATGCTCCAGGAATGAACGCAATTATACGATCTATAGTATACACAGCTCGAAATAATAATTTAGAAGTAATTGGTATTAAAAATGGTTTTTTAGGTTTATATAACGATACTACCATTCCATTATATCGTAATAATGTATCTAACTTAATGAATACAGGTGGAACATTTTTAGGATCTTCTAGATTTTTAGAGTTTAGATTACCAAAAATACGACAAACTGCTGTTAGTAACATCTTAAAAAGAAAAATTGATGCTTTAATTATAATAGGAGGTGATGGATCATATATAGGAGCTAAATGTTTAACTGATATGGATATTCCTTGCATAGGAATTCCAGGTACAATTGATAACGATGTTTCTGGAACTGACTATAGCGTAGGATATTTTACTGCCTTAGAAACAGTAGTTAATGCCATTGATAAATTAAGGGACACTATTTCTTCACATCAAAGAATTTCTATTATTGAAATAATGGGTCGTTATTGCGGAGATTTAACATTATTATCAGCTATTGCTGGAGGATGTGAATTTATTATTATTCCAGAAATAATTTATAGAAAAGAATCATTGTTATTAGAAATACAAAAAAGTATAAAAAAAGGTAATAAACACGCTATTATAGCTATTACTGAGCATATGTGTGATGTTAACAAATTAGCCAATTATATTCAAAGAAAAACTAATAAAGAAACACGAGCTACTATATTAGGACATATTCAAAGAGGTGGGGTACCGGTAGCATACGATAGAATATTAGCATCTCGTATGGGCATACACGCTATAAAACTACTTTTAAATGGACATAAAGGAAAATGTGTTGGTATTATAAATAATCAAATGGTTCACCACGATATTGATTATGCACTAAAAAACATGAAACAATCATTGAAGAAAGATTTATTACACGTAATAAACAATCGTATTGTCTAAAAAAAATTTAATTTCTTTAAATACTATTGTTATAATAAGTGCCGGTGATCCGGCGCTTTAATATAAGTTATTATTTTAAAAATTAAAAAATATTATACATAAATATATATAATATTTAATTTTATAATAATAACTCATATTATTTTATTTAAAAGAAACATTTTAGTAATAATCATTTATATAAAAAATAATAAATTACTTATATGCTTATTAAAAAAATATTATGCAAATAAAATATTTGGTACAAAAATATAAATTAAATATTTATTAATTTTATAATTTTAATAAATTCTGTTATTTCCAGAGAAGATCTACCAATTAGGAAACCATCAATATCTTCTTTAGATATCAATTCTGATACATTTTTATTTGTTACCGCTCCACCATACTGAATAAAAAAATTTTTTATTTTGTAATTTGATTTAATATTTATATATTGACGAATAAATTGAGCAACATATTGTACTTCTGAAGGAGTAGCAGAATTTTGTGATCCAATCGCCCAAATAGGTTCGTAAGCAATAATAGAGTTATCAAATGCATGTGTACCACATGTATTTAATATAATATCTATTTGTTTAATACAGACTTCTTCAATTCTATTATCGACTTTTTCTTGTTTAGTTTCCCCTATACATAAAATTGGAATCAAATTTTCTTGTTTTAATAATCTAAATTTATTTGCAACTATATGATTAGTTTCTTTATGATTAAATCGTCTTTCAGAATGACCGATAATTACATATTTAATCATCATATCATTCAGCATATTAGGAGAAATTTCTCCAGTAAAAGATCCTAAAACATGATTATCAACATTTTGAGCGCCTGAAAAAATTTTTTTCTTTTTAAAAATTGATAAATTTTTAATTATATAAGTGTATATGATAGGTAAAGAAATTATTATTGTCCCTTTAGGATTGTATTTTTTCACAAATAAACTTAATAATTTTAAAAATTTTTTGATTTTTTTTTTTGTACCATTTAATTTCCAATTACCTACAATTATTGGTTTAATCATTTTACAACACCTATAGAAGCAATTATTAGAGTTCAGTATACTCAAATAATTGCTAAATTATAAAAAATTATTTACTGAAAAAATATTAAATTTTAGTTTTTAAAATAAAATAATATATTTAACTATTCTTTTATATACGATTTATATAATTTTTAGTTTTTAATTCAAAATAAGATATATATTTTTTTAAAAAAAATTTTTACTTATTCTATACCTTATATCTATTAAAATATATTGATAATACCAAAAATCACTAAATCCTTTTATTTCTATATATTACTATTATTTTAAAAAAAACATACATTCTAGAATATTTTTTGTTAAAAATTCAATAATTTATTTTGAAATATAAATATTTATTGACTTAATGTAATGATTTTAATTATATTAGATATTCTTTAAATAAATGTATTGAAAATATTTCTGTGATTGTATTAATTTTTAGCGTCTTCAAATGCTTGTGTCATAGTGTTATCATTTTTTTTAAAATCAATTGAATTTTCTTGTAATGAAAAATTTTGCATATTTTTTAAATGTAATTCTTCTGTAATTGACACATATACAGTTCTATTTTTTTTATCAAATCCAAGAATTTGAACCAATAAAGTATTTCCGATAGATAAATCAGATATATATTTTTGACGGTAAGAAGATGGTATATTTGCTAACTTTAAACATCCCAAAATACCTTTTTCTATTTTTAATAATATAGCTTTTTCTTCAATTGATTTGACTACACCAAAAATAGCTGTATTTTTTTGATTATTTGAGATATATTTATAGAATGGATCTTCTTGAAGTTGTTTAATTCCTAAAGAAATCCTTTCTCTTACAGAATCTACCTGAAGAACTATTGCTTCAATATTTTGACCTTTTTTATATTTTTTTACTTCTTTGTCTCCTGAAACAAACCAAGACAAATCGGATAAATGAACTAAACCATCAATACCACCTTTTAAACCTATAAAAATTCCAAAATCAGTAATAGATTTAATTTTACCGGATACCTTACATCCTTTATTATTTTTTTCAGCAAATATATTCCATGGATTAATTTTACATTGTTTAATTCCCAATGAAATACGTCTTCTAGATTCATCAATGTTTAAAATAGATACATTAATTTTTTCTTTAGGTTTTACAACTTTAGAAGGATGAATATTTTTATTAGTCCAATCCATTTCTGAAACGTGTACTAATCCTTCTACACCTTCTTCAATTTCTACAAAACAACCATAATCAGTTAAATTAGTAACATATCCCGTATGTTTACTACCTTCCGGATAACGTTGTGTAAGATTAGTCCAAGGATCAATACCTAATTGTTTCAAACCTAATGAAACTCTTGTTTTTTGTTCATCAAATTTTAATACTTTAACTTTAATTGTATCACCTATTTTTACTATTTCACTGGGATGTTGGACTCTTTTCCAAGCCATATCAGTAATGTGTAACAATCCATCTACTCCTCCTAAATCAATAAAAGCACCGTAATCTGTTAAATTTTTAACCATTCCTTTAATAATGTTCCCTTCTTGTAAGTTTTTTAACAACTGATCACGTTCAGCATTGTTTTCTAATTCAATAACTGCTTTTCGTGAAACAACTACATTATTTCTTTTTTGATCTAGTTTAATAACCTTAAAGTCTAAATTTTTTCCTTCTAGATGCAAAGTATCTCGCACAGGACGAACATCAACTAAAGATCCAGGTAAAAAAGCTCGTATATCATTTAATTCAACGGTAAAACCCCCTTTTACCTTACCATTAATTACACCTCTGACATTACGTAATTCTTTATGAGCTTTTTCTAAATTAACCCAAGATTCATGTCTTTTAGCTTTTTCTCTTGATAAAACAGTTTCACCGAAACCATCCTCTATAGCGTCTAAAGAAACATCAATCATGTCTCCTACTTTTACTTCTAATTTACCACTGGAATTTTTAAATTGTTCTATAGGAATAAAGGATTCTGATTTTAATCCTGCATCAACTATAACCATATCATTATCTATTGATACTACTGATCCTTTAATAATGGATCCAGGACGGGTTTCTACTTTTTTTAGTGATTCTTCGAATAGTTCAGCGAAAGATGTTGTCATATAAAATGTTTTATTTATGTGTATTATGAAAGTTTAAAAGTGTTTAAAATAAGTTAAACAACCATAAAAAGTTAGTCAAAAAACCATTTATTTTTTAAATGGAATATAATAAAGAATATATAAAAATTAATACTACTATTACCTAAAAAGGTAATTAACATGTATTTATAATGATATTAATAAAAAAAAATAATTTTATAAATAAAAACTTTAAATTGTTAAAATTATAATTTTAATATCTTGCGTTTTAACTGATTTAATAAAATTATTACACATTAAATAATATCTTTTTATTTAAAAAAATAATTTTATAAAAAAATATAAATATATATCAATTATTATAAAAAATATCGCTATATTAAGAATTAATATATATACTAAAATATTTGAAAATTTTTATATATAATCGTTTGCATTTACGTTTATTTGTAGTCAATTATACACAAACTCATTAATTAATAGAATTTTACATTTTAGATAAAATCACTACATTTAATTTTTTAAAAATGACAAATTGAGTTAAATTTTTCAAAAAAAGATGGAAATGTTTTATTTACACAAGTTGGATTTAATAATGTTATTGGTACTCCAGATAAAGCAATTAAAGAAAAACACATAGCCATACGATGATCGTTGTATGTATTAATAGTAGCATGTAAAAATTTTTTTACAGGATGAACAATTATAAAGTCACGTCCTTCTTGTACTTGAGCACCAATTTTTTTTAATTCAGTTGCCATAGCACACAAACGATCTGTTTCTTTAACTCTCCAATTATATATGTTTTTAATATAAACAAAATGCTCTGCGAATAAACCTAGCATAGCAATAGTCATAGCTGCGTCCGGAATATGATTACAGTCAATAGTAATACCAGATAAACTATTTTTAGTACAAATCAGTGAATTTTTTTTCCAAAAAATAGATACTCCCATTTTTTTTAATACATCAACAAACTTTGCATCTCCTTGTATACTATTTTTTTTTATACCGTTAATCTTTACAAATCTTCCCTTTATAGCTGCAGCTGCTAAAAAATAGGTAGCAGAAGACATATCGCTTTCTACTAAATATTTTTTAGGAGAAACATACGTTTGATTTCCCTTAACAAAAAAACATTTATAATTATCTATAATATTTATTGAAACACCAAATATTTTCATTAAATTGATAGTCATATCAATATATGGTTTAGAAACTAATACACCTTTAACAATAATTTTTGTATCCAATTTTGCTAAAGGAGCAATCATTAAAAGTGCACTTAAAAATTGACTTGATATTGATCCATCTACAACAATTTTTCCTCCTGTAAATCCTCCTTGCACGTATACAGGAGGATATTTTAAGTTGTTTAAATAACTAATATTAGCTCCTCCTAATTGTAACGATTCTACTAAATGATGAATTGGTCGTTCTTGCATTCTTTTATCACCGGTTAAAACAATTTTATTATTTTTAATAGATAATGCTGCTAATAATGGACGCATAGCGGTTCCAGCATTACCTAAATATAAAGTAATTTTTCTTTCTATATAAAATGGACCAGAATTTCCTTCTATTATACATTCTGATTTATTATAATCCCAATGATATGTTATACCTAACTGAGATAATGCTTCCAACATATATTTAACATCATCACTATATAATAAATTTTTTATGATCGTGCTACCTGTAGATATAGCTGATAATAATAATACTCGATTTGAAATACTTTTTGATCCGGGTAAATTTAATTCACCTTCAATATATTTAATAGGCAATAAAGTTAAACTTTTTTGCATGATAAATAAACTCCTACGAATAAATAGTGATAATTATAAATTTTTTATGTTAGTTTTAACTGAATTTTTCTTCAAAATATTTCATAAAACGAATTAAATGATAAATCCCTTCAATAGGCATAGCGTTATATATAGAAGCTCGAATCCCTCCTACTAAAGAATGTCCTTTTAATCCTAATAATTTATATTTTTCAGCAGTATCAACAAATAAATTCGTTAATTTTTTTTCCTTTAAATGAAATGTCACATTCATATGTGATTGATGAGAAGGTATAATATAATTTTTATAAAAATCAGTAGAATTTAAATACTGATACAGTAGTTTTGCTTTTTTTTTGTTGTTTTTTTCTATAACAGATAAGCCGCCTAAATTTTTAATCCATTTAAATACTAGTCCAGCTACGTACCAGGAAAATACACTAGGTGTATTTAACATAGAATTTGATTTCATTAATAATTTATAATTTAAAATAGAAGGAGATTGTATATTTGACTGCATTAACAAATCATCACGAATAATTACTAAAGTAATACCTGCAGGACCAATATTTTTTTGAGCACATGCATAAATAATACCGTATTTTTCTACATTAATTTTTCGTGATAAAATAGTAGAAGAAAAATCACCTACTATAATTTTATTATTCAGTATAGGTTCTTCAAAAATTTCTATTCCTTCAATAGTCTCATTTGGACAATAATGTAAATATGTATATCTAGAAGATACATCCCAATCTTTTATCGATTGAATGGAAATAATTTTATTTCTTGATATTTTTCTTACGGATATACATGTAGGGCTACAGTATTTTTTTGCCTCTTGATAAGCACATAATGACCAATATCCACTGTGTATGTACTCTGGTTGCACAAATTTATGCTTTAAGTTTAACGGAATAGCAGAAAATTGACCTCGTGCTCCACCATGACAAAATAAAATATAGTAATTACTAGGTATATTTAATATAGAACGTAAATCTTTTTCAACCTGAAAAGTATATTCTATAAACTTTTGACTACGATGACTGATCTCAATAATTGAAGATTGAGAGTCATTCCAATTGAAAAAATTTTTTTTTATTTCAGACAAAACTATTTTTGGAAGAACAGCCGGTCCAGGATTAAAATTATACACAATAGCCATATTTATCACCAATATAATTGCTTTATATTTTAAGTACTACAGAATAGAAATAAAGATTTTTATGTATTAACATATACACTAAAATTTTTTAGCAAATTACATTAAAAATTTTATACCGTTCATATAAGGTTTTTGCAATACTTTTGGAACAGATATTTTTCCATTAGAACATTGAAAATTCTCTAAAATAGCAGCTAAAATCCTTCCAACAGCTAGACCCGAACCATTTAAAGTATGTAAAAAAAAGTTTTTTTTATTACTACTGTCTTTATAACGAGCATTAATTCTTCTAGCTTGAAAATCACCAATCATTGAACATGAAGATACTTCTCTATATATTTTTTGAACAGGAAACCATACTTCTAAATCATATGTTTTTTGAGATGAAAAACCTAGTTCACCTGTACACAATAATATTTTTCTATACGGCAGTTGTAATAATTGTAGTATTTTTTCTGCATGTTGTGTTAAAATTTCAAGTGTATTTTCAGATTTAAGAGGATGTACAATTTGTACAATTTCAACTTTATCAAATTGACGATTCCTGATTAATCCTTTAACATTTTTTCCATAAGTATTTTTTTCAGCACGAAAACAAGAACTCAAAGCAACAAATTTTAATGGCAATTCTTTAAATAAAATAATTTTATTTTGAACCAAATTTACTAAAGGTACCTCTGATGTTGGTATCAAAAACAGTTTTTCATACCTATTCTTTTGATAATCCTCATGCAACGTATACGCATGAAATAAATCTGATTTAAATTTTGGTAATTGACCTGTACCAAACATACAAGAATCTTTTACAATATGAGGTACATACACTTCTTTATACCCGTGTATTCGAGTATGTACATCCAACATGAACTGTCCTAATGCGCGATGTAAGTGTGCAACCGGACCTTTCATAATCACATAACCAGAACCAGAGATAACAGAAGATGTCTTCCAATCAAAACCTTGTAATTTGTTTCCAATTTCTATATGATCAATAATAGAGAAGTTGTATTTTTTTTTTTTTCCCCATGAATAAATTTTTTTATTATTTTTTTCTCCTGTACCTATAGGTACATCATGATACGGTATATTAGGAACAAAAATCAGTATTTTATATATTTTTTTTTTTATTTTTTCTAATTTTTTTTTCAGATTTTTAATAGCTAAACGAGAGGTAATAATTTGATTTTTAAAAACATCACACTCGTTAAAAAGTTTTTTTCTATACATTAAATGTTGTGACATTCTTTTGTGTTCTGATGTTTTTTTTTCACTGTGGATCTGTAATTTTTTTCTTTTTTTTTCTAAATTTTTTAATCTATCTATATCTAGAATATAATTTTTTTTCTTTAATAAATCTTGATAAAAAGAATAATTATTTTTAATTGCATTAAAATTTAACATAGTACTTATAATTTTCCAGTATACAAACTTTTAATAAATCTATAATATGTATAAAATACATATGTATATATTTATTATATACATGATGTTTAATAAAATAAATTCATAAATACTGCATATTTCTTGTATTATTAAAATATTTAATAATTTTATTATTAAAATCTTTATTTTATATAAATATATATTTTGATTATTAGTGCAACACAAAAAAACAAACAAAATTATATTTAAGACAATAATCTTATTATTATACACAAATCTTACTTTTATTATATTAACTATTTTTATTTAAAAATTTTAAAATAGACATTTATTTTTAGGAAAGAAAAATGGTATGAATAAAATAAAACAAAAACATGCACAATTAATTATTATTGGATCAGGACCAGCTGGATACACGGCAGCAATTTATTCTGCTCGATCCAATATTGATACTATATTAATAACTGGATCTCAGCCAGGAGGACAATTAGTACAAACTAATGAAATAGAAAATTGGCCGGGAGATTATAATCATATTAATGGAATTACATTAATGGATCGTATGCTACTTCATGTAAAAAAATTTTCTGTTAATATCATTCATGACGTAATTAAATCTGTAAATTTTAAAGAAAATCCTTTTAAGTTACTTGGAGAAGAGTATTCATATACTAGTTACGCTATTATTATAGCAACCGGATCTCATACAAAATTGTTAAACATTAATTCAGAAAATCTATATATGGGAAAAGGAGTATCTACCTGTGCTGTTTGTGATGGATTTTTTTATAAAAACCAACTTGTAGCTGTAGTAGGAGGAGGAAATTCAGCTTTAGAAGAAGCTATATATTTATCTAACATAGCTAAAACAGTATATTTAATTCATCGTCGTAATCAATTCCGAGCAGATAAAATATTAATTAATCGATTATATGATAAAATAAAAAAAAGAAATAACATTACTATTTTTTTTGATTCTATTGTTACAGACATCTTAGGAAATGATATATCAATAAATAAAATTAAAATTTGTTCTACTATAGATAGTACGGTTAAATATTTAAACGTATCAGGATTATTTATTGCAATTGGACACATTCCAAATTCTCAAATATTTTCTAAATATATTGACATTCAAAATAATTATGTAAAAATCGATTATAATCAAAATTATATGAAAACACAAACCAATATACCAGGAATATTTTCTGCTGGAGATGTATCTGATTCAATCTATAAACAAGCTATAACAGCTGCGGCAAGTGGATGTATGGCTGCTATAGATGCTGAAAAATACTTAAATAATAATTTAAAATAATATAAAAATTTATATAAACTAGTTAAGGATTTATCTAATGAAAGAAAAAAGTATAGAAATGCAAGGCATAGTAATAGACACTCTTCCTAATACTATGTTTAAAGTTGAATTAGAAAACAAACACATAATCATAGCTCACATATCTGGAAAAATGAGGAAAAATTATATAAGAATCTTAACAGGTGATAAAGTTACACTAGAAATGACACCTTATGATCTTAGTAAAGGAAGAATTATTTTTAGAAGTAGATAAATTTTTAATAAATATTGTATTTTTAAAGAATAAATTAACTATTTTATGAAAAAGTTATAATTATATAAAAATATTTGTAACAATTAATATTATCTATTTTTATAATGTTCAAAAAATTATCAAATAAGTAAATTAATTTTTATAAATTAAAAAATATTAGGATAAATATGCGTACTAAATATTGCGGAGAAATTACACCAATTGATATAAACACAATAATTACTGTATGCGGTTGGGTTAATAAAATACGAATTTTAAAAAAATTAATTTTTGTTGAAGTACAGGATACTACAGGAATTATACAAGTTATTTTTAATAAAAAAAACAATACATATATTTCTTCAGTACCACATTTGCGTAATGGTTTTTGTATACAAATTCAAGGATTAGTTACTATAAAAAAATCATTTAATTTTCTAAAAAACATCTTAAAAGAAAAAATAATAGAAATCATAGGATTTACCTGTATTATATTTAATAAAACACTTCCTATACCATTAGACTATAAAAAAAAAAACAAGAAAGATATAAGATTTAAATTTCGTTATTTAGATTTACGCCGTACTGTAATGTTTAAAAACATTAAAACACGTAGTAAAATAACTACTATAATCAGAAAATTCTTTATAAAAAATAAATTTTTAGAAATTGAAACTCCTATTTTAACTAAATCTACTCCAGAAGGAGCATCAGATTATTTAGTTAATAGCCGATTATATCCGGGTAAATATTATGCCTTACCTCAATCCCCACAATTGTTTAAACAATTATTAATGATTTCAGGAATAGATCGATATTATCAAATTGCTAAATGCTTTAGAGATGAAGATTTGCGATCTGATCGACAACCAGAATTTACGCAAATAGATGTAGAAGTAGCTTTTTTAAAAATACATTATATACAAAAATTGATAAGTCATTTGATACAAAATTTATGGTTATCAATTAAAAAAATAACATTAAAAAAAATAAAAAAAATAAGCTATCATGATAGCATATTAAAGTATGGAACAGATAAACCGGACTTAAGAAATCCTATTCAATTTATTAATTTAGATAATTTTTTTAAAAATGATTTCCAATTTTTTTTCCCTTGGTTATCAAAAAAAAAATCTAATCGTATTATTTCTATTAGAATTCCTAATGGAACAAACTTGATTTCAGAAAAAAAAATACAAATTTATGAAAAATTTTTAAAAAAAATAAAATTAAATCAATTTATGTATACAAAAATTATTGATATAGATAGTTTTAATATACATACAGATCCATATTTAAACAAAAAAATCAAAAAAAAACAAATATGTCAAATATTTTCTCAAAATATTATCTGTAATGGAGATATGTTTTTTATAGTAGCAGAAGAAACAAATTTAGCTAATAAAATACTAAGTGATTTAAGATTAAAAATTGGAATTGATTTGAAAATAACAAATTTAGAAAAAGTATGTCCTATTTGGATTACAAATTTTCCGTTATTTAAAAAAGATAAACATGAAAATTTAAAATCTATGCATCATCCGTTTACTTCTCCGCAATATGAGATACCAGACATAATTTCTACAGATCCGTGCAAAATATTGTCTAGTGCATTTGATTTAGTAATTAACGGTTACGAAATAGGTGGAGGATCTCAAAGAATTCATGATTATAAACTTCAAAAGAAAATTTTTAATATACTTCAAATTAATAAAATTAAACAAAAAGAAAAGTTTGGTTTTTTTCTAAATGCTTTAAAATATGGTGCACCACCTCATGCAGGATTAGCATTAGGTTTAGATCGTTTAACTATGTTATTAACAGATAGTAGCACCATTTCTGACGTAATTGCTTTTCCAAAAACTACTTCAGCAACTTGTTTGATGACAGGTGCTCCATGCTAATAAATAGTCTTAAAATCAATATTATTGTATGGTCTACTTTATATTAAAATAAATAATAATAAATTATATCATAAATGTTTTAAAAAACTATTTCATAATATGAATGAGGAACTATGGCAGGACATAGCAAGTGGGCAAATACGAAACACAGAAAAAACGCCCAAGATATAAAACGCAGTAAAATATTTACTAAAATCATCAAAGAAATTTCTACTTCTAGTATGAAATATGGTTCAGACGTAAGTAAAAATTTTCAATTAAGAAATCTTTTAGAAAAAGCTAACACCTATAACTTAAAAAAAAAATCAATCAATAAAGCTATACACGGTAACGTTCTAGGTAGTAAAAAAGATATATTTAATTCTATGAAATATGCAGGATACAGTTCATTTGGAATTGCTGTTATTGTTTATTGTAATACTGATAACAGTAACAGAACAGTATCTAGCATCAGAAATATTTTTTCAAAATTCAATACTCATTTAATAAACTTCAATAATATTAAATATTTATTTGATTATTTTTATACAATAAAAATTGATTTTATGCTACATGAAAAAAAAAATTTATTAAATATAGTAAATACAAATAATCTAATTATTTCAAAAAAAATAAATAAAAATTTTTTAGAAATAAAAATTTTAACAAAACATTTAACTAAAATAAAAAAATATTTTTTATCTTATTCCATTATTTTTAAAAACGTTATTACAAAAATTATTCCTAAGAACATATTAAAAATTAATGAAGAAGATCATAAAAAATTAATGAATATGATTCATTTATTAGAAAAATTAAAAGAAACAACATACATAATTCATAATGGAAATAGATAAATTAATTGAAATAATAATATATAAATACTATTATAATACAATAACAATCAAAATATTTTTATGTTAAATATAATATATCTATTATATTTAACACTTAAATTATAACAATTTATATTATTATATTAAAAAATATATATACGCGATTTTAAAAATAGACTAAGTTTCTGAATTGACTATATATGATAAACAATTAAACATTATATTTATATTTACATGACAGTCATACATGATTTTTTAAAATGATGTTTTAGAAAAAATAACTATTTATCGTAAATCATTATTTCGTACCAATAAAAATTTTTAAAAAATTTATCCATATATAATTACATATATTTTTACATAGAACATATTCTATATGTTTACTCATATTAGTCAATACAGAATTTTTCTATTAATTAAAAAAATTCAAATAATACTGTTATATTATCGGCATAATTTTTAACATATTGACGATTTTTGTATTATTTTCTTTACCAGAATCTATAATTACTATATTTGTATTAACAGATAGTGAATATTTTTTTTTTAACAATAAAATAATTGAATTAATAAAACCGCTCTTAGTAGAATAATTTTCTAAATATATCGGAACAACGCCTCTGTATAAAGAAGACAATCTAAGATTTTTTGTGTGGTTAGATACGTAAAAAATTGGTAATCCAGATGTAATTCTTGATGTTAATAGAGCAATTTTACTGGACGTAAACATAATAATAACCGCAGAAACATTTATTAAGTGGTTAGCCGCATACATAACAGACATCGAAATTGTTTCAGAAATACTATTAAATTTTTCATTTAGTCTATGTTTTGAAATATTCACATCAGGTAATTTTTCAGCTCCTAAACATATTTTTGACATAGTCTGTACTGTAATATTAGGAAAATTACCAGAAGCTGTTTCTGCTGATAACATAACTGCATCTGTTCCATCTAAAACAGAATTAGCAACGTCCATAACTTCTGCTCGTGTAGGAAAAGGATTTACAATCATAGATTCCATCATTTGCGTAGCAGTAATAACTACCCGATTTAGCTTTCTTGCAATTTTAATTAATTTTTTTTGTATCCCTATTAATTTATCATCACCAATTTCAACACCTAAATCTCCTCTAGCAATCATAATTACATCTGATGCTGATACAATATCTTTTATTATTTTATCAGAAAATACAGCTTCTGCTCGTTCAATTTTAGCAATAATTTTTGCTTTGCTACCAGATTTTTGTAATAATAATCGAGCTTTGCGTAAATCTTCGGGAGATCTCGGAAAAGAAACAGCTAAGTAGTCCACATCAATTAAAGCTGCTAATTTTATATCATCTTTATCTTTTTGTGTTAAAACAGAAGCCGATAAACCCCCTCCTAATTTATTTAAACCTTTGTTATCCGATAAATATCCACCAACAATCACTTTAGTAAAAATTTTTGTATGATTTTTTTTTATAACCTGTAATTGTATTTTTCCATCATCTAGGAGTAGTATGTCATTATAGGACACTTCATTTGGTAGATTAGTATAATTTATTCCTACGGAATTTGTATTTCCTTCATGTTCTAAAACTTCTAAATCTAAAACGAAATCATCTCCGTTTTTTAAAAAAATTTTATTTTTTTTAAAACTAGAAATACGTATTTTTGGTCCTTGCAAATCACCAATCAAAGCTACAAAACAATTTAACTCTTTTTCTATTGATCTTATTTTTTTAGCTCGATTAATATGATCTATTGCTGTACCATGAGAAAAATTTAATCTTAATACATTAACTCCAGACTGTATTATTTTTCTTAAAATTTTTTTATCATCTGTTGCAGGTCCTAAAGTAGAAACAATTTTTGTTCTTCTTATAGAATTTTTCATATGCTAATTCCTTAAATATACATGTAAATATATAAAATAGTTAATTATTAATAAACAGTTTTTTTAAAAGAAAAATCTATACTATTTAATTTATCAAATATTTTAATTATATTAGTATAAACATTATTTATATAATTTAATTCATATTTGTGTAAAAAAAATCATTAATTTTTATATATATCAAATACTATATTATACATATTGTTATACAACATACATTACATATATAAATAATTTTTAAATAAAAAATCAATTATTGATGAATAATAGAGAAAAATTTAAATATATATCTATACTTTAAAAAATTAACGTTTATCATGAGTAATAATATAAATTAATATCATTATTTTAAATGAAATAAGCATTAATATTATTTAAAATATACATTAATAATTTTCAATACATAAGGTGTAATAATGTTACTTAAAAAAAATTATGATTTAATTATCTTTGGAGCTACAGGTGATTTAGCTCAAAGAAAATTATTTCCAGCTTTATATCAATTAGAAAAGAAAAAATATCTTGTTAGTAGTATTAGAATTGTTGGAGTAAGTAGAACTGATTACACAATAAAAGAATATCTTGATATTATTTATAACTCTTTAAAAAAATTTTTAAATGAAAATATACAATCATCCGTGTGGAAATCATTTAAAAAACGTCTTATATTTATTACCATAGATATTAATCAAATTCAAGATTTTGCAAAATTAATACCTTATTTTAAAAAAAAAAACTCAACGATAATTAACTATTTAGCTGTATCATCAGATATATTTGAAAAAATTTTCGAAGGGTTATCTTCAGTTAAACTGAATACATTAAATTCTAAAATTGTAGTGGAAAAACCAATTGGTAAATCTTTAAGTACATTTTCAATTATTGAAAAATCCATCAAAAAATATTTTTTTAAAAAAAATATATTTCGTATCGATCATTATTTAGGAAAAAAAACAATACTTAACTTAATTAGATTAAAATTTTTCAATCCCATATTCAATAAATATTTAAATAAAAGATACATTGATCATGTACAAATTACATTATCTGAAAGTATTGGAATAGAAAATAGGTGGAATTATTTTAATAATACTGGACAAATAATAGATATGGTTCAAAATCATATGCTACAAATAATTTCTATCTTTGCTATGAAAAAACCAAAATTATTTAATCGAAAAAATATTTGTAATGAAAAGATCAAAATTTTAAAATCATTACGAATAATTAACCAAAAAAACATTCATGATTACGTATCACTCGGACAATATTCTTCAGGTAATATTAATAATCATATTGTAAAAGCATATATCAATGAAAAAACAGCACAAAAAAATAGTTCTACTGAAACATTTGTAGCCATAAAATTATACATAGACACTAAAAAATGGAAAAATATTCCTTTTTATATTCGTACAGGAAAAAGATTATTTAAAAAATCTTCTAAAATTGTTATCTTTTTTAAAAATCAACAAAATATTTTATTTAAGAACAAGTACATACATACTACGTTAAATCGTATGAAAATTGATTTACAACCTATACTTGATATTTTTTCAAAAAACAAAACCAAAGAACTGCAGTTAAACTCAAATACTACTTATAAAAAAAATAAATTATTTGGTGAGGATAAACAATTATTTTTAAAAAACCATAGTTTAGAAGAGTACGAAAGATTATTTATAGAAATAATGCAAGATCGTCAATTTTTATTTGTTCAACAAAAAGAAGTTATTTATGCTTGGAAATGGATCGATCCAATAATACAAGCATATAAAAATTGTCCTACATTATTACAATACTATAATTCTGGTACATGGGGTCCTCAATCAGCTTTCAATTTAATAAAAAAAGATAAAAAAAAATGGGATAATACTTAATTATTGTATGTATACAAAAAATATAAATATTTTTAATGAAATTTATAGAAATTTTTAAAATATGTAATCATTGCTTAAATATAAAATAAAAAAATATATTTAAAATTTTTACTGTATTAAATATTATCAACATTTTTATAAAAATCAATTCAAAAAATTATTACTATATTCATAGAAATAATCAAAAAAAAACAAAAAAATAAAATAAATTACACTATAAGTACACAAAAAATAATTAAAAATATATAATTATATTAAATTAATTATAAAAATATTGATAAATTTCTATATTAAAAAATATCTTTAAATATCATTATTATAATGAATTAAAATGTTAGTATTTTTTGATTGTTATTTTAATTTTTAAATAATTATAATATATGTACATATATACAATGTAGTATGTAATTATATTTTTTGTATTATATAAATTTTTTGATATTTGAAAAATTTATATACATCTAGACAGTATCTAACAAATATAATCCTGTTTAATAAAAATTAACAAGAATATTTTATTTAAAAAACATGTGATAACATAAATTTACTAAAAATTTTTATCTTTATTAAAAATAATAATTTTAAAAAATTAATATATATTTTTTAAAAAAATAACCAATTGCAATAATAAACAATACTTAAAAATAGATACTTGTGTAATATAATACACAATCATTTTAATTTTGATATACTAATATTTTACATATATTAATAATCATTATATTTTACATAAAAGAATTAAAGTATAAATACATTTATATCCTAAAAATAACAACAAGATATATACGTGAATAATGTAAAAATTTGTTTTTTATCTTTAACATATTGAAGTTTTTTATTAATATTATATAAAAAATTCATTTATAAAATATCGAATTTATAAAATTTTTTATCAGAATTATAAATTTTATGAAAAATATTTATATATATAAATAAAAAAAATAATATAATTTTAAAAAAAATAATACAAAATTTACATTATAAAAAAAACAATTATAAAACGAATAATGTCGTATACTAAGTACAATATTCTTTTAATTCATCTTAAATAACACAAAGTGTCTTTGTTTGGAGTAATTTTTCTATGCACGTTTTTTTGGATCCATCCGCTTGGGCGGGTCTCTTTGTATTAATATTTTTGGAAACAGTATTAAGTATTGATAACATAATATTTATTGCTATTTTATCTAAACAATTACCACATCACCAACGTAATCGAGCAAGATGCACTGGTTTAATGTTAGCATTACTAATGCGTTTTGGGTTATTAATTATTGCGTCTAGTTTAGTGAATTTAACTAAACCTATTATAATAAATAAATTTTTTATTTTTTCTACAAAAGAAATTATACTATTAATTGGAGGATCATTTTTATTTTTTAAAACAATATTCGAATTATATAACCATATAACAAACATTACCTATCAATCCCACAAAAAAAATAAAAAATCGAGTTTCTGGTACGTAGTAATTCAAATTGTAATATTAGATGCAATATTTTCACTTGATTCTGTTATGACTGCTATAGGAATGATGCAAAATATAGTAATTATAATATCTGCAGTAACTATATCAACTATTATAATGATATTTATATCTGAAGTATTTATTAATTTTATTAATTCACAAAAAACAGCAATAATCTTATGTTTAAGTTTGTTATTAATGATTAGTATAAATTTAATAATAGAGTCACTAGGTTTTTGTTTTCCGAAAGAATATTTATATATATCTATTGGATTTGCTTTATTTGTTGAGATTATGAATCAAATTAGAATCAAAAATATAATTTTAAAAAAATCTAATCAACCTTTTAGAACAATAATTTTACATTCAGTAAAAAAAATAGTTCAAAAAACTTTAGAAAACAGAACTAATACAATCAAAAATTCAGAAATATCATATTTGACTAATAAAAATAGTCATAACTATTTAAATAATACAAGTTCTACTAATACAATGCAACACGAAGAAATTAATATTATTAATAATGTATTAAAAATAGGTGATACATCTATAAACAATATTATGGTTAATAAAGATAAAATTGTATGGATAGATATTACTAATAATTATAAGCAAATAAAAAAGATAATATTAAACACTTCACATAATATACTTCCAGTATGTTATAAGCAATTAAATGAAATAATTGGTGTAGTACCTAAATATAAACTTCTTCATGCAATAAATACAAATCAAGATATACATAATTTTATAATGCAATATCCACCTATCATTATTCCAAATACAATCAGTACGATTAACATATTGAAGTTATTACGTTATTCAGAAAATAACATAATTATGATCAATGATGATTTAGGTTCAATTCAAGGAATGATAAAATATACTGATATATTTAACATAATTATAGGAAAATTTTTAAATTCAAAAAAAATGCCTAAAATAATAATTAATAATAATAACTGGATTGTGCAAGGATCAATACCTTTAAATGATCTAAAAAAATTATTAAATATAAGAATTGTTAAACCTAATAATCATTGTTATTCAATTTCTGATTTCTTACTCAATAAGTACAAAAAAATTTCTAGAAATGGACAAATTCTTCACCATGGATCTTACTCTTTTTCTATACTACAGTCTAATTTATATAAAATACATTTAGTTAAAATTATTAAAAATCAAAAAAAATAATTATCATAAGTAAAATACACAATAAAATTTATATATAGTATATACAAAGGAATAATTTTAAACATGATATTTACAAAAACCATATTAGCTTTAGATACAACATTATTTTCTTGCTCTGTATCTTTATTACATAAAGGCATAATATATAGCTTATTTAAACAGTGTTCTAAAAACCACGAGAAAAATGTTCTTTCTATGATTACCCAACTTTTAAATAATGCAAATATTGCTTTAATAAATGTTGATTTAATCGCCTGTACTATAGGACCTGGAAGTTTTACAGGAATTAGAATATCCATAGGAGTATCACGAACTATTTCCATAGTCTATAGAATTCCTGTTATTGGTTTTTCTACTTTACAGATTTTATCAGAACAAAGTTGGAACATTAACAAAATTAATCGTGTATTACTTACTATTCAAATATCAAAAAACCAAATTCTATGGGCTAAATATTTAAAAAAAAAAACAGGTTTATGGACAGGACATCATACAGAAAAATTATTTCAAAATATTTATAAAATAAAAAAAACAATAAAATGTTATTCAGGAATTTGGTCTACAGTAGGATTAAAAATGCATATGAATAATTTCAAAAAAAATATTAAATTATTTTACACAAATATTACTACCCCTCATGCTAAATATATTATTATGTGTACTGTGACATACTTAAAATATAATTTAAAATATAAAACAACACAACTATATCCAAGGTATTTACATACAATATTCTAAACTACGTTTATTGACTAATTATTTTTGCACTAAACAGGAATGTTAAATTCTAATGTAAATACATTTTTTTTATTTCTTTCTATTTGAATATATATTTCATTGGGTGAAACTTTTATATATTTCGCAATTACTAATAATAAATCATTTTTTAATTGCGGAAAATAATCTGGATTATAAATATTTTGTTTTTTTTTTTTAATAATGATTTGTAATCTTTTTTTAGCTAAATTAGCTGTATAATTTTTTTTTGATAAAAATAAATCTAATAAAATCATACTTATCTCCTAAATAACCACTGTAAAAAACTTTTTTTTTCTTCTCGTAAAAATCGTAATGGTTTATTATTTCCAAGTAAACGTTGAGCTGTATCAGAATATGCTTGTCCAGCTATGGATGTAGTATCTAATACAATTGGTAATCCTTGATTCGAAGACTTTAAAACAGAAGAATCTTCTGGAATGACACCGATTAAAGAAATTTGAAGTATATCGATTACATCTTCTACACTTAACATATCTCCTTGTCGTACTTTTTTAGGATTATATCGTGTTAAAAGTAAATACTCTTTGATTGGTATATCATTATTTTCAGCTCTTCTGGATTTAGATGATATAATTCCTAAAATTCGATCAGAATCTCGAATAGACGCAATTTCTGGATTTGTTACTACAATTACTTCATCAGAAAAATAAAAAGAAAGAATAGCTCCATTTTCTATTCCTGCCGGAGAATCACAAATAATAAAATCAAAATCCATTTTTATAAGAATTTGTAAAATTTTTTCTACTCCTACTTTCGTTAAAGAATCTTTATCTCGAGTTTGAGAAGCAGGTAATAAAAATAAATTTTTTATACGTCTATCACGTATAAGAGCTTGATTAATAGTAGCTTCTTGATTAATAACATTTATAAAATCATAGACTACTCTACGTTCACAACCCATAATTAAATCTAAATTTCTCAATCCTATATCAAAATCAATAACCACAGTTTTTTTTCCATACAAAGCTAAACCAGTAGCAATAGAAGCGCTAGAAGTTGTTTTTCCAACACCACCTTTACCAGAGGTAACAGTTATAATTCTAGACATATTCTTTATACCTTTTCGCATTATGTTATATATCAAGATTTATTTTAAATATTTTATATATAAAATTCGATTTATTAAACTAATTTCTACACTTTGACCTAAAAATTTAACAGGTATTTGTTCAATAGTTAAATATTCTCCAGCAATTGATACTAACTCTGCAAATAAACATGTACAAAAAATTTTTCTAGTAACGTCTCCATTCATACCAGCTAAAACTCTTCCTCGCATATTTCCATATATATGTATATTACCCCCTGAAATTAATTCAGCTCCAGAACTAACATTATTAGTAATAATTAAATCATTATATGGAGAATAAATTTTTTGACCAGAACGTATTAAATGATTAACGATATAACTTCTACAAGAAATAGAGGTAGATGAGCGTGATTTTTGAAATATTTCATATTTATAATAACTATTAATATTATTATTACATCTTTTTAATGCAGTAGAATATTGATCAGACAAAATGGGTAAACCAGAACATAAAATTTTTTTTTTTAAACATTTATCCTTACAATCCATAATTCCAATTAAAAATAAACCAATTGATAAAATAAAATTTTTAATATTAATCCAATTAAATTTATGTGATATATTTTCCACATTCAATACGATTAATTTATTTTGAAAAAAAGAAGGAGATTCTTGAATTTTTTCACGTAAAAAACTTTCAAAATAATCAGGTTTTATATTTTTTAAATAAATAACTAAAATAGAAAAATTTTTATTTTTAAAAGTAATAGACTGATTTTTCATATATTTTAACCTAATACACTATAATTATAGTATAACAACAATTTTTATATATAAAATAAATTTTATATATAAAATAAAATATAATATTTTAAACTAAATAAAACATTTTTTAAAAAAAAACAACAAAACATTAATACTTATTTAAAGTAAATTATTATATAATATTTTTATTTAAAAAAAATAATTATAATAGAATTATTATAAATATAATTTTAAATATCACTAATATTTTTATAATTATATAGTTAAAATCATGAATAATAAATATACTAAATCTTCAAAAAAATCTAAAGAATATCAAATATTAAAAAAAAATTTTCAAATATTTATAAAAAAAAATACGATTTTATCGGGAATCATACCAATAGATTTATGTTATAAAAATTTTTTTAAAAAATCTATTATGTACGTTCAATATTATAATTTGTATGAAATAATTTCTAAAAAAAAACATAGTACTGTAATTTTTAATAATTTTTACAATCCATATTACTTTTATTTATCAAAACAATTAATCTATTTTTGTACTAAAAACAAAGAAGAAGTACGTCTACAATTTACATATTTATTATCATGTATATCAAAAAATTGTATTATCTATGTAATTGGAAAAAAAAATAGTGGAATTAATAGTATAATTAATATATTCAATAAATATATTATATTTAATAAAGTAGATTATGCAAGAAATTGTTGTTTATATCAAGGATATATGCAAAAAAAACCAATATTTCATTTTCCAAATTTTATAAAAAAGTACGTCTGGAATAATATTATTATTTATAGCTTACCTGGAGTATTTGGATATAATAAAATAGATCAAGGAAGTAAATTACTAATCTCAACTTTTACTAAAAATATAAAAGGAAAGATATTGGATTTAGGTTCCGGAACAGGAATTATCGGTATTTCTTTAGCAAAAAAAAATCCTTTAATTGATTTAACGTTAACAGATATTTATGATACAGCAATTTGGTGTAGTAAAAAAAATCTAAAAAAAAATGATTGTATCGGAAAAGTATTATTTAGTAATATTTACTCTAAAATAAATACAAAGTATAATTTAATTGTCTCAAATCCTCCTTTTCATAATAATTTAAATATTACAGTAAGTTTAATCCATAAAATTATAAAAAATTCAACTAAATTTTTAAAAAAAAGAGGAGAATTAAGAATAGTTATTAGTTCTTTTATATCATATAAAACTATTTTTAAAAATAAAAACATCAATTTTAATATAATATTAAAAAAAAATCGTTATACAATATATAAAATAGTTAAACAATCATAAATGCAAATATATACCCGGAGCGGGACTTGAACCCGCAAAGCCATAACAGCCGAGGGATTTTAAGTCCCTTGTGTCTACCGATTTCACCATCCGGGCATGCAATTTATTAATATTTAGAAATTAAAAGGCGCGTCCTGGAATTGAACCAGGTTTCACGGATTTGCAATCCGTTACATTACCAATCTGCCAACGCGCCACGTAATTATATCTATTTATATTAAGTAAACTGGAGGAAGAGGGATTCGAACTCTCGGATAATTTCTCATCGGCGGTTTTCAAGACCGCTGCCTTAAACCACTCAGCCATTCCTCCTAACATGGACATATAAGTATATTATAATAAAAAAAAAAACAAAAGTAAAGTACTTCGAAAAACGTTTTAAAAATTAAATCTATTAATCTTATATACAAATTATGTATAATAAAAAATTATTAAAGTTAATAATACAATTATTTTGTATTAAAAAATAATTATATTTACATACAATATCTAAACTAAATGCTTTAAAAAATTCTTTAATAATAAGTTTTTTACTTAAAAAATCACAAAAATCATTGTTTTTTCTTATAAAATTAGAATTTATTCCTTAAATAAAAGTATTTTTTTTTAAAAAATTGTTTTTAACAAAAAAATTAGATGCTTCTAAGGAACGTTTAAGAGGAAGTTTTATACTTGTACTCTTATTTTCTAAAGAATCTTTGTCCCTAGGAGGAGTTAAGAAAACATTTTTTTACCTATATGTAATATTCTATTTTTTAAATTATTTAAGATACGATAAGCTGAAGGCTTTAATTTAGAACTATTAAAAAAATAAGAAACATTTTTACATTCATGTATAATATTTTTCTTATTTTGTAAAAATAATTGTCCTTTAATTTTTTTAAAAATATTATACTTTGGGTTAATTTTAGGACATACATCACAATGTATTCCTACACGTATACTATTTAACAAACTAAACAGATTATTTAAGTCTATTTTGTTAATAGATTTATTTAAATCAATATTCATATTAAAATTCAAGTATTGACTAAACAAATATTCTAATCCGACAGCACAAGTAGTTTGAATCTGTTTTTTTTCTTTTAAAATTAAAATATCATCAAATCTATTATCATTAATTGCAGTGGTTAATGTTGTACCTAGTTTAGTATAAAAATTAATATTTTTTTTAATTGGATAATTAGCACGAGCAGCATACTCTGTAGTAGAGAAATACAGACTAGACATTTTATTTTTAATATCTTTTACAATGTGTTCGAATATATTAGATGTTACTTCTATATTAAAACGAGAATTAAACTGATATTTTGAAAAAATTCCTGGATGCAATGCAAAAATACCTCTTATTATATCGCTATAATTTCCGCAATATAAACTTTTATATTTTTTGAATATTTTCGTTGGATGTAAAGAATTACTGTGAACTCCAAAATGCCACTTTCTTGCATGAGATATAGATTTCGCATACGCTGTTGGAAAAAAACTAGATACAAATAAAATACATACAATAGTAATTTTGTTCATATACATTCCATTTATTAATGTTTAAAACACAATAATCATCATCTTTTTTAAAAAATTTTTTTAAAAAAATATCAATAAAATTAATATTATCTAAATAAATATAATTTATAGAAATTATTTTAATTTTTTAAAATATATCAAGATATATAATAAGATGTAATGAAAAGCACATTATTCATATATTTAATAATAAGAATTACATATTAATATCTTTATAAAAAATATTATAAATTTTTTAAATGCATATTATTTAAATTTATTTTTTAATTTTAAAATTAACTTATTCGTAACATCAAAACTAACAAATCAATAATACAATTTGTTTACTATAATATCAAGTCACCATATAAATTTTTATATTAATAATCAATCTTTAAAATAAATTCCAAGTATAATAGCTAATATAGCTTATATAGAATATTATTTATGTAAAAACTATATATTTAAATAAAATATCAATAATGCTAAAACAACTACTAATAAAATTTTTATACGTTAAACTATAGTAATAGTTATATTTTTCGCAAATGCTATTCAACTATTTTTATACAATAATTAATTAAAAATTTTTATCAATAAATACAAAAAAACAAAAAAAAAGTATTGATGTTTATGATTTAAAATTTAAAAAACATATAATAAATGTTTTTATTGCAAAAATTACTAAAAAATATATAAAATATTAAATTATTATTTTATTAATTTTAAATTTTTAAACTAGATTATTTTATTTAGATTAAAAATATCAGTATTTTTTTAAATAATTATTTTTAAAAAAATCAGGAAATAAAGAATAGACTATGTATAACAAATATTTGTAATAAAATTATTTTTCATATATTTATACATATTTAACAGGATAAATGCTTTAATAATAATATTTTTAATAAAAATATTTTATTTATGGTAATATATTCTATATATTTTCATATATAATAAGAATTATATCAATAATATATTATCGAAATAAAAAATATATATTTATGAATTTCATTTTCATGAAAAATCAAAAATCTTAAAAAATAAATTCTTTTATATTTACATAATAATTACATTAATTTCCTCTATCTAGTATATAAAAACTAATCTTTGACTTAATCAATTAAAAAAATATAATTAATGTTATTAAAAATATAAAAAATACTAAAATACATATTAATCAATAATAACTTATTATATTATATTTTAATCTTATCGCAATATACATACCAAAAAATTTCAATAAAAACGACATTATATTAAAATAAAATATTATATATGGATGTTTTACAATAAAAAAATTGATTTATAAAATTATTAGTATATTTGTATCATACATTAACTTTTAAAGCTATTGAACATAAAACACCAAGATGTTTATTATGTAATTAATAAATTTTATATGCACTTACGTAGTTATTTAATAATTAAAAATATTTAAATTTTTCATTTATATAAATGTATTATATATCAATAATATTAACATTACTAAAACATAAAAAAATATAAAAATATTTTTTAATGTTTTAGTAATATTTTTCGTATATAAAAAATTTATTTATATTAATAAATATCTCTAATATTATTATGACTGTATTTATATAAAACATGTGCGTTTAATACTATAATTATAAAACAATAATATTTATGTGCGTGCATAACTATATTTATAACAATGTATAGATAATAAAAATTGTTTATGACAATAAAAATATACACAAAAAAAAGTGATCTTAATTGTATTATTGTATAAAATAAAAAATTACTATTTGTAAAAGATAATTTTGTGATGTATTATATGAAAAATAAAATTTGTTAATTTTTATTATAAATATATTTATAATATATAAATTATATTTAAAGAAGATTAAAAATAACAAATAATAACATAAAAAATAAATTTGTATTAACAAAATTGTTTATATATGATAGAATTATTTATTCTATATATTAAATAGACATTAATAAATTTTCTTAAATTATAAAAATAATGTTTCTTTTGTATAAAAAGAAAACAATTAATTAAAATTAAATACTTATTAATTTTAATTAAAAATATTATTATGTATACATAAAAACTAAGATATTTAATTAGAAATTTTTAAATCATAAACTATAATTTAAAAATATTAAACATTTAAAAAAAATGGAAATGTAAATGAACAATACAATATATTCAACAATTATTTTAGATGACAAAAATGTAGTAAAAAATGACTCTATAAATAACAAGAAAACTGAAAATATAGAAAATAATTTTCAAAAACAATATGTATACAACATAAAAATTACGTCTGACCATAGAAAAATAATAAACAAACAAAATATGGATTTTGATGATATTCATACACAAACATCAGATATTACTAATGAATCCTCTAAAAATTTAGACGATACAGAAATTGGATGGTTTTCTGTTTTAGATGATCAAGGTTATGAAAGATTCATACGTGATGGCCATGTTACAATAAATGAAAATAGAGAAGTAGCTATGGATAATTATACTGCTTTAGATAATAACGATAGACCGATAGTAGTTCCTGTAGGAACAAAAATACTGATAAAAAACGCTGGAATAATTGTAATTAAAGAAGATAATCATCAAAAAGGTCAGGATCCAATTTTTTTAGGACAATTAAAATCTACTTTATTAAATGATAATGATGTCATAGCTCATAAAAATAGTAAAATGCATGACTTAAATACCTCAGGATTAGAAAAATACAAAAAAAATGATTTAAAACTTAAATCTAAATTGATGTCACCAGAAACAATGATGAAAAACTATGAGCAAGAAACGATCAATTTAATGAATACACTCAAGTTAGTTCGATTGATTGAATCGGATATGACGGCACAACAAGAAGATTATTAATTTGTTAAAATATCGAAAAAATATAGTTTTTTTACTGTAAAATACAAATAAATTGAAATAATGTTCTATAATAGAAACTATAGTTATCTTGGTTTCTATTATATAATTCTAATCTATAATTAAAAAAAATCTAAAAAAAGATTCAGTATCTATATACGAAATTTATAAAAATATATTTAATAATTTAAAAAAATCTATTAATTTTCATAAAAATATACATAAAAAAATATTATTACTAGGCGTGATATGAAATAATGAAGTCTTTTTTTTTAATTTGTAAAAATATCTTATATTGTATATTATTAACATGTCATATACATAATCAGCCAATATCTTGTAGTACTATCAAAAACAAACCTTCTGTTTTACAACCATTGTCTTTAGTTACTAATATTAAAAATAAAAAATCTATCCAGAATGATTTATCATGGTTTACTACATATAAACATTACAAAGTCGGTGATCTTATAACCGTAATATGCAATGAAAATAATACTGTAAGAACTACTGTTAAAAATACCTATAATTATAAATTATATAATAAATTATATTCTTGTTTATTTTTAATAAAAAAACACATTTCATATTATTCCAAACAAGAAAAAACGAGAAAACCGCTCACTCTAAAAAAAATATATTTAAATAATCAAATAAATTCACATTTTTCCGTTAGGATAGTGTCTATTCTAAAAGACAAATATTTAAACGTATTTGGAGAAAAAAAAATATTAATTAATAATCATCGTCAAATAATACAATTTTACGGAATAATCAACCCAAAAAAAATAAATTTAAGTGATTCTATTGAATCTTATAAGATATCTAATTTTGTTATAAAATATATACAAAAAAATAAAAAAAAAGTATTTTTTTTATTTTAAAAGATTTTTATATATTTTTTTATAATTTAATAAAAATTTTTAATTAAAAATATACATAATGTACTGAATAAATAATTTAATTACATGAAAAAAATATCAACATTAAAAAATATAATAATCATGTTTTTTTTACTATTAAATATATCAAACGTATCAGCAAAAAAAATTCACAGTTTAATAAATATTTCTGGTATTAAAAATATTCAGATTATAGGATATGGATTAGTAGTAGGATTACCTGGAACTGGAGATAATACATTACATATTCCATTTACACGTCAATCTTTGAATAATATGCTAATAAAACTTGGAATATATACAACATGTAATAATAATATACAAACAAAAAACGTAGCAGCTGTAATAGTAACAGCAATAATTTCTCCTTGGAATTATATTGGAAAAAAAATTGATATCACAGTCTCTTCTATTGGAAACGCTAGCAGTTTAAATGGTGGAACTTTATTAATGACACCTTTACAAGGTATAGATAAAAAAATCTATGCTATTGCTCAAGGCAATATATCCATGAATTGGAGAAAAATCAAAATAAATTATACAGAAAAAATTTCTATAAATAATCCAACACGAAAAAAAATAATTCATGGAGCAATCATAGAAAAATCTATATCAAATATTCTTGATGAACATAAAAATGGAATTTTTTTATTAAAAATAAAACATAAAAATTGGCACTTGTTACAAAAAATTTATAATACAATTAATATACATTATTTTGATATAGCTACTATTATAGACAGTAATACTATACAAATAATAATACCCAAGAACAGAAAATTACAAAACCAAGTTTTGATGAATATTATGAATATAAATATATCTATAAAAAATTATAAAAAATAATTTATTAAAATTAAAAAAATCAAAAAAACTATTATAAAATATATATTAAAATATATATTTTAAGATACATACAAATATATACCTTAAAATATACATTGAACTTAATATACATTAAAATATAAAAAATGTAACATTAAATACATGGTAACTTAAATAAAAAATTTTTATATAATTCTAATATTTTATTTAATATTGCAAATATATTAACTATAAATATAAAAATATTATTAATATAAAACTATAAAAATATTAGTATGTTATGAAAAATTTTTATATGTAATACAAGTTATACATAATTAAATACATATTTTTAATAAACCTTAATTTTATAGAATCAATATATGAATACTATTCATGCTAAACCAATATCCATTATCATTACGAAACATATGTCAGAGCAAAGAATCGATAATTTTTTATTCAAAACTTTTAAAAAATTACCTAAAAGAATGATATACCGTAGTATACGAATAGGAAAAATAAAAATTAATAAAAAAAAAGTACAACCATTTTATAAATTAAAAATACATGATAATCTTACTCTATACTCAATAAAAATTGAGATAAAAAAAAAAAAATTAATTTAAAATCATCAACAGTGCATTTATTTTTAAAAAATATATTATTTGAAGATAAATATTTAATTATTTTTAATAAACCATATGGAATTGCAGTACACGGAGGAAGCGGTATAAATTATGGTGTAATAGAAATATTTAGAAAAATTCGTCAAGAACTAAAATTTCTAGAATTAGTTCATCGCATTGACAAAGAAACGTCTGGAATATTAATGCTTGCAAAAAAACGTTCTATTTTAAAAAAAATGCATGAAAATTTAAGAAATAAATTAATATATAAAGAATATTTAGCATTATTGCATGGTCGTTGGTCCGAAAAAAATACTACGGTTAATCTTCCTTTGCTCAAAAAAAAAAATGATCATCAAAAAAAAAAAGTATGCGTTCACAAAAACGGAAAGCCGTCAACTACTTGTTTTAAAATTTTTCAATACTTCCATAATACCACTCTTATGTCCGTAATTCCAATAACAGGACGTACACATCAAATTCGAGTACATGCTGCACAATTTGGACATCCTGTTGTTTTTGATCAAAAATACGGAAACATTAAAAAAGAAAAAAAAATCATCCATAAAAAGAATGGCAGACTGTTATTACACGCTTACAAAATCTTTTTTTATCATCCACTAAGTAATAAAAAAATTTTTATAACTGCTAAATTAGATGAACAATTTAAAAAATTATTGAAAATATTTTCAAAAAAAAATATATTTAATAACTTTTAAATTGATATAATAATTGTAGTTTTTAAGAATGTTTAATATACTTAAATATTACTCTAAAATTAATAAAAATAATTATTGATTATTATAAAGGAAAAAAAATGGCCGTACAAAAAAGTAAACCTAGTCGTTCAAAAAGAGGAATGAGACGATCTCATGATCATGTATTAGAGAAAAAAATATCCATAGATAATACTTCTAAAGAAATACATATTCGTCATCATATTACTGAAAAAGGTTATTATAAAGGAAAAAAAACATTTTTATTCCATAAAAAATCTGCAAAAATAATTAAATAAAACATCAATAATTTTATATAAATACAAATTATACGGTAATTATAATAAAATTATATTTATATAAGATATAAAATTTAATAATTTGTTTTTAAATGGAATAAATTGTTATATTTTATTTTAATATTTTTTAATATATGTTAATAATTTTGATAAAAAATTAATAAATAATTTTTATTATCATTAATTATTATTAATATTATTTATATCATAGTTATACAACAAAATATTTTTCTATATACTATATAGTAGTATATAGAATAAAAAGGTAATTCAATTTATGAAAAAAATTTCATTAATTTTTCCAGGATATGGATTATCTAATATAGATTGCTTAAAATTATTTTTTAAAAAACATATTATAATAAGAAAAACGTTTGAAGAAGCATCTGATATCTTGCATAAGAATATATACAATAACTGTTTTAAAAAAAAAAATAATCCTTTGTATCTAAAAAAAAACATGCATTTATTAATATTTATATCATCTATTGCAATATATAAATTATTAAATCAAAAAATATACATTAAACCATCTATTTTTGCTGGACATAGCTTAGGTCAATATTCAGCATTAGTATGTAATAATAATATCTTGTTTCAAGAAGCTTTAAAAATTGTAAATATACGTCATAAAATAATGTTGTTAGCCGTAAAAGATACCCGAGTATTAACATTAGTTATAATTGGACTAAATTATATTTTGATTGAAAAAATTTGTTCATTAATTTCAAATAAAAAAAAAGTATTTATTTCTATTATTAATTCTAAAACACAAGTAGTGATAACTGGACATTACTCAGCAGTATATACAGCCGGTCAAATATTTAAAAAACAATTACATGTAAAAGTAATACGTTTACCTATACCATTTACATCACACTGTTTTCTCATGAAAAATTATAAAAAAAAATTTTCTAGATCTTTAAGAAAGATAAAGATATCAAAAGGAAAATATCCTATCATTGGCAATTATCGTTCAAAAATTTTAACTTCTAAACAAGACATATATATTTCATTACTAAAACAAATATATAAAAAAGTACATTGGAAACAATGTATTATGAAAATAATTTCTATGGGTATCAGTATTTTTATTGAAGTAGGATTGGGAAAAGTTTTAACAAATTTAAATAAAGAATATCGTAAAATTTCATCATACTCGACTAATAATAACCAAAAACTATCATTAATTATTGATATAATAAAAAAATTATGAAAAAAAATATAGCATTAGTAACAGGAGCTAATAAAGGTATTGGAAAAAAAATTTCAACAGAGTTAATAAGCAAAGGAATATATGTAATAGGTACTTCTACAACTCTACAAGGAGTAGATAAAATAAAAAAAACATTTAAAGGTCATGGAATTGGTGTATTAATAAATTTTTTAAAAATTATAGAAACTAAAAAAAAAATTCAAAAATTAATTAAAAAATTTAAAATAATTGATATATTTGTACATAATGCAGGTGTTATACAAGATAGTATCTTACTTAAAATGCATGATTCCTATTGGAATAATGTAATTAACATTAATTTATCTGCAATATTTCATATTACAAAAATTATTTTGTTACCTATGATTAGACAAAGATATGGGAGAATAATAGTTCTTAGTTCAATATCAGGTTATACGGGACAAATTGGACAAACTAACTATGCTGCTTCAAAATCTGGACTTGTTGGATTTTCAAAATCTTTAGCTTTAGAAGTAGCATCAAAAGGAATTACTGTTAACGTAATTTCTCCTGGATATATATATACTGATATGACTAAAAAAATATTATCTTTAAAAAAGGAAGAAATTTTAAAAAAAATACCTGTAGGTCGTTTTGGAAATACCCAAGATGTTGCTTACGTTGTATCTTTTTTATCATCAAAAAAATCTTCGTATATAACTGGTCAAAATATTCATGTAAATGGAGGTATGTACGTTGACTTTAATGTATAAATTATTATTTATATAAATAAAATTTTCATTTCACGGATTTATTTTAATAATTGTTAAATATATAGGAAACTATTATATGAAAAATATTTTTAGCAGAATAGAAAAAATTTTAGCAAAACAATTCCAAATAGATAATAAAGATATTTCTTTATCCAGTAATCTGAAAAAAGATTTAAAAGCAGATTCATTAGATTTTATTGAATTAATCATGTTATTGGAAGAAGAATTCAATATTGAATTATTTGATATGAATCCAGAAAAAATACAGTCTATACAAAATCTTGTTACGTATATTAGTAATAAACTTAAAAAAAAAAATAAAATACATAAACATGAATAAATATCCTTGGCTAATTACTCAGTATTTAAATATAATTAACAAATACCGTAAAAATTCATTACATCCTGTAAATTTAATTCAAGCTCCTACTGGTGTAGGAATTTCAAAATTAATCTTTAATATTTCTAAATGGATTCTATGCTCATATAGAAATAAATTTACTAATTGTAAAAAATGCATATCGTGTTTTTTAATAAAAAAAAAAAATCATCCTGATTTTTACAATATAAATTATATTTCCCAATATAAAAATATTGGAATTGATATAATCCGAGATATAATTAAGAATTTATATAAAACATCGCAACAAGGTGGGTGTAAGATAGTCTATTTTTCAAATATCAATTCTTGTACTTTAGAAGCTAGTAATGCTTTATTAAAAACATTAGAAGAACCTCCAAAAAATACTATTTTTTTTTTACATACAAGAAATATCACTCAAGTAATTAATACTATTAAAAGTAGATCAATTATATATTATATACACGCACCACAAGAAAATATCGCTATTTCATGGCTAAAAAAAAAAAACAAACAACATAATTTTTTACAATTATTAACTGCACTACGAATAAATAATAATGCTCCTATATCTACTCAAAAATTTTTAAAAAGTAATGCATTTAAACAGAGAAATATATTTATGCGCGCAATACATACATATATCAATGAAAAAAATGACAGTGATTTATGGAGTGTAATACTAGATTATGATGAAAAGATTATAACTACTTTAATTTGTTATTTTTTATTAGATATTATTAAATATAATATATGTAAAAATAATACAATCAAAAATGTAGATCAATTAAGGTTAATCAAAAAAATTGCACATATAAATAAATTTAATGTATTAAAAAATAATTTGATATCCTGGATTCAATTCCAACAAATACTATCTACTTCTTATAAAATAGATAAAAAATTAATATTCATAGAACAAATTTTTTTATGGATGAAAACATTGCATACATAATATTTTAATTAAAAAAAACACAAGGATTTTAGACATGTTTCTAATAGATACTCATTGTCACATTAACCGTATAGACGATACCAATAAGCCTGAAAAATTAGATTGTATTTTAAAAAAAGCATATACAAATAATATAAAATTATTCTTATCTGTATCTACTTCTATTGAAGATTTTTATAATTTATACCAATATACTTATACCCATAAAAATATTTTACTATCATGTGGTTTACATCCTAATGATCAACATACAAATAATGATTTACAGACAATACTATCATTATCTAAAAAAAAAAAGTTATTGCAATTGGAGAAACAGGATTAGATTTTTATAGATCTATAAAAAATAAAAATAAGCAAATTGAATTATTCAGACATCATTTACATATATCTGATATAACTAAAAAACCTCTAATTATTCATAATAGATGTGCTGATTACGAAATATTTCAATCTCTAAATTCAAATAAAAATAAATCATATTCCGGAGTTATACATTCTTTTACAGGAACGATAGATATAGCAAGAAAATTTTTAGATGCTGGATTCTATATATCATTTTCTGGAATTATTACGTTTAAAAAATCTAATGATTTAAGAAAAGTATTAAATTTTATACCATTGAATAGATTATGTATAGAAACAGATGCACCTTATTTATCTCCAGAGCCGTATAGAGGAATAATTAATCAACCATATTTTTTATATTATATAGCAAAAACTATTCAAGAATATTTAAAAATTGACTTTTTTGAATTTACTAAAATTTTAAACAATAATTTTTTTAAATTGTTTAATGTTGAAAAAAAAAATATAGCTAATCTTATCGATACTAAATAAAAAATTACAAAAAATATCATGTAAATCAATATAATCAATATTATTAACTATATATATTATATCAATTTAAGAAATCATTATATAAAATATTAATATAAATAAAATATATACTTAAAAAATCAAATATTATAAATATTTTTTAAAACTATAAATTAAAAAAAATATTAAAATAATAAACTTTATTTTTATAAATATACATTAATAGTTTATTATGTAAAATGTATATTAAGTTATCACAACGTGTAAAATTATATTGAAAATTTTATTACTTATAAAAATAAATAATTAACAGTATTTATTATTAATAATAAACAGGAATGTACATCAATACATGTTCTCTGTTTTACATACAAAATATATTTTTATATTTTGTATATATAACATAAAAATAAACATAACTAATTTTACACATAAAATATATATATATATTAAATAAGTTAATTATATATAAATATAATTTATGTTTATTTATATAAAAACATAAAATTATTTATAATTTATCTTTAATAAATAATTCAAAAATCCGCATGTCCTACCGTTCTAGGAAAAGGAATAACTTCCCTAATATTATTAATTCCAGTAATAAATAATACTAATCTTTCTAATCCTAAACCAAAACCAGCATGCGGAACTGTTCCATATCTTCTTAAATCTTTATACCAGTCATAATTTTTATTATTTAATCCTATTTCTTGCATTCTATAATCCAAATAATCAATTCTATCTTCTCGTTCAGAACCTCCAATAATTTCACCTACTTGTGGAATTATCACATCAAAAGCAGCAACCGTGTTATTATCATCATTTACTCGCATATAAAATGCTTTTAATTTCTTCGGATAATTTTGTATTATTACTGAAGATTTGAAATGATTATTTACTAAATATTTTTCTTGTTTAGAAGATAAATCTTTTCCCCACAATATATCTTCATCAAAAATATTTTTATTTTTTAACAAAATATCTATAATTTCAGTATATTCTACATGTATAAAATTAATTTCTAAGAATTTATTTAATCGATGAATAATAGTATTATCAATTTTTTTTTGTAAAAAAAGTAATTCTGACATACAATTATTTAACACATCCGCAACAGAATTTTTCAATAACTGTTCAGCAAAAACTGATATATCATTAATATCTGAAAAAGATTTTTCTACTTCTAACATCCAGAATTCAGTTAAATGTTTTTTTGTATTAGAATTTTCAGCTCTAAATGTAGGACCAAAAGAATATACTTTAGATAAAGCGCAAGCGTAAGATTCTAAAGTTAATTGACCGGAAACAGTTAAAAAAACCTTTTTTTTAAAAAATTCATTGTTTTTTCTTATGTAATTGATTTTACTATTAACATTATTATCATCTAGCATAGATACCCTAAACATAGATCCAGAACCTTCAGTATCAATACTAGTAATAATAGGAGTAGATACCCATAGATATCCAAAGTTATTTAAAAATTGATTTAATGACTGAAATACTGTATTTCTGATTCTAGAAATTACTCCAATTAAGTTAGTTCGTGGACGTAAATGACAATAACTTCTAATATATTCAATACTGTGTTGTTTAGCAGACATAGGATATATATCTGGATTATTTATCCATCCCAAAACTTTTATATGAAGAGCATAAATCTCATATATTTGCAAATTTCCTTTAGATAATTTCAAATGACCAGAAATTAAAACTGAACAACCAATAGTTAACTTAACGATTTCTGTAAAATAATTACATAAAATTTTTTTTGCTATTACCTGTATTGTGGATGTAGAAGATCCGTCAGATACAGTTAAAAAAGATATTCCTATCTTAGAAAATCTATTATTGCGTATCCAACCATTAATAGTAATTAATTTATTTAAATGATTATTTTGTTTATAAATATCTAATATAGAGATTTTGTTCATAATCATGTCCTATTTTATGGTATATATATTTTAATGATATATATACAATTTAATATGATGATGTTACACACATTTTTATATATATCAATCTTTATCAACTCCATATTAATATCATGAATCTAGGCTTACATATATTAATACAAAAAATCAAAATAATAAAATCAAATATCTATCAGAATAATTCAAAATTTAAAAAAATCATGTATTTTATATTAAAAGTAACACTTTATTATTAATAAATATTTATCTAATTTTCTATTCAATTAAAATATTAACTTATTAAACTTATTAATATTTAACTGTAAAATATAAAATATTTATTTTTAATAAAAAAATTTATATAAAATAAATTGTATTTATTTTACAATAAACTTTGTATTAATTTAAATAACAAAACTAAATAAAAAAACTATAAAACTTTTAATAAAAAATAAAAACTATATTATTATGCAATTATATAATAAAAACTATTTTTTTACGTCAATTTTGTACACTTTTGATAACAAGACAACTATTATACATATAATAAAAACAATTTAAACATAGATCATATTAGTATATATTTAATATAATAATGAAAATTACATAAAAATAGTGTAATCTTTTAAGAATCTATTTAAAAATGATTTAAAAAATACTACATAATGTTATGCAATTGATTTTTACAATCTACACAACAACACGAATTTAATTTAACCGAACATCTTTTACATTGAATAAATAAATGATGACAAGAATCATTGAAACAATTTATATGATTACGATTAGTATATTTTTGACAATTTATACATATAGAAAAAACATCATTAGTAATTTTTTTTGATAAACGCGCATCAAAAACAAAAATTTTTCCTTTAAAATAATTAGGTAAATTATATTTTTTAACTTGTTTAATATAACTTAAAATTCCCCCATATATATGATATACATGAGAAAAACCATAATGTTTTAATAAAGCAGTGGATTTTTCACAACGTACACCGCCTGTACAATACATTACAATTTTTTTATTTCTATACGGTTCTATATACTTAGGTAATTTTTTCAATTGATCACGAAAAGTTCGTGCAGGTACAGTTAATGCATTACTAAAATGCCCAATTTCATATTCATAATCATTGCGCATATCAAAAAAAATATAGTCTTTATCAAGAAAACATTTATTTACTAAAAATGCATTTAAATATGTACTTTTTTTACATTTAAAAAAATAAAAATTTTTAATATTACTAAATACAATTTGTTTTTTAATTTTTATTCTTAAATCCCAAAAAGCCATTTGTTTGTTTTCAAAAGTATAATTTATATACATTTTTTTAGTTTTTATATCAATTTTTTTAAAAAATCGAGCAATATATTTATATTTTGCAAAAGGAATACTAATTGTAGCGTTTATTCCTTCTTTAGCAATATAAATTCTACCTAAAATACTTTTATTTTCTAAATGTAATTTTAGAAAAAAAAACAATTTTAAAGGATCAACAACATAAAAATATTTATAAAAAGATAAAATAACCCGTTTATTATTAATAGAATGCAAATAAATATTTTTTAAATACATATCTGAAGAAAATTTTATAATTTTACACACAGTAACAACCAATTTATTTTAAAAACTCAATTAGTATAATATATACATATAAAAAATACCATAATTTAATATAATATGTATATATCATAAAAAAATATTCATACTAATATTTGTTGTAATAAAATTTTTTTTTGATTATTAATTTTATACAACGAATTTTGAAGATTCAATAACAAGTGTCGTTTTTTTAATATGAAAGATGTAGGTGCATTTTTTAAAAATTTTTTATTTACCAATAAATTTTCAGTCGTGTTAACTTTAACCTCAATAGATTGAATTTTTTTGTTTAACCTATTAACTTCTATATTTATATTTAATTTAGCATCCAGTATAATAAATATTTCTACATCATCAATAATTCGTATTATAGCAGGAGGTAGTTTGTCAGTTAATTCAATTTCCATTAAACAATCTAGATAAGCAATTTTTTTTAACAGACTATTATGTTCTAATAAAAAAATTTTTTTTTGTAAAGGAACATTTTTAAAATATACTTTTAATAATGTAGTATGTTTAACTTTTGTATCAATTCGAATAAATCGTAAAACAGAAATAATCTTTTTAAACCAAGATATAAATTTAACAACAATTCTATTATTTAGTGAAATGTCATATTGAGGAATAGGATTCAAAATAATAGATGCATCAAATATTGTATTTAGCTTATCTAAAATATTCCAAATATATATTGTAATAAACGGTATTATAGGATGCATTAAAAGAATTAAAGAACTTAAAATTTGAAATAAAGTATTTTTAATTAATTTCTTTTCATATTTTGAACCATTATACAAAATAGGTTTAATCATTTCTAAATATTGATCACAAAAAGTATGCCATACAAATTTATACAATAATGATGATAAATGATCAAATCTAAATGATTTCAAAAAAAAATGATATTTTTTAATAACATTGTTAAATTTTGAATAAATCCACTTATCTAACAATACAGTAGAAAAAATTTTTTTTGTAAATACATTATTTTTAATATTGTTAATAACAAAACGACTAGCATTCCAAAGTTTATTACAAAAATTTTGATATCCTTTTAATCTATTCATATCCCAATGAATATTTCTACTCGTAGAAGCTAAAGATAAAAAAGTATATCGTAAAGCATCAATACTGTGTGAAGAAATACCTTGTGGGAAATTTTTTATAGTATTTTTTTTAATAAAATCAAATTTTTTCGAATGAATTAAATTATTTGTTCTTTTTTTAATTAATTTTTTTAAGCTAATTCCATCAATAATGTCTAAGGGGTCTAAAACATTACCGTAGGATTTAGACATTTTTCTGCCATGTTCATCTCGTATTAATCCAGTTATATATACTTTTTTAAAAGGAATTTGAGGTTTTCCATATTTATCCTTAATGATATGTACAGTTAACATAATCATACGAGCAATCCAAAAAAAAATAATATCAAAACCACAAACTAAAACATCAGTTGGATGAAACATCTCTAATTTCTTTTTATCTTTTGGCCAACCTAAACCAGCAAACGTCCATAAGCTAGAAGAAAACCAAGTGTCTAGTACATCAGGATCTTGTATTAAAAGTACTTTTTTATCTAAAGAATATTTTTTTCTAATAGATTTTTCATTTTTTCCTACATAAACATTGTCTTTTTTATCATACCATATCGGAATTCTATGTCCCCACCATAATTGACGTGAAATACACCAATCTTGAATATTATTCATCCAGGATAAAAACATATTTTTATATTGTTTCGGTACAAAAATAATTTTTTTTTCTTCTACAGACCTAATAGCTTCCTTGGATAAAAATTTAGTACTCAAATACCACTGGTTGGTTAATCTAGGTTCTAAAATTACTTCGCTTCTATCACCATATGGCATAGTACCTATCCGGGTACTAGATTTTTTTAATAAATTTAGTTGATTTAATAATAATAAAATTTTTTCTCGTGCAATAAAACGATCTAAATTTCGCAAATTTTTAGGAACAAAATTATCAATTATATTAATATATTTCCCTTTATAATTAAAAATATTTAATTTTTTTAATACTTTTCCGCTTTTTGAAAAAATATCAATCATAGGTAACTTATTACGTATACCAATTTCATAATCATTAAAATCATGAGCAGGTGTTACTTTCATACATCCAGTACCTTTAGTCATATCAATTGAATCATCACTGATTACTGGAATAATGCGATTTACGATAGGAACTATAACGTGACTACCGATATATTTTTTATATCTTACATCTTGTGAATGAACAGCTAAAGCTGTATCTCCTAATAATGTTTCTGGTCGTGTAGTAGCAACAGTTAGACTCTTTTTATCAAATGAATCTATATTATCACATTCAGATGTTAAAAAATATTTTATATACCACATTGTGTTATTACTAACACGATTTTCGACTTCTAAATCAGAAACTACAGTTTTAAATTTTGGATCCCAATATACTAATTTCTTATGCCTATAAATCAATCCTTCTTTATACAACATAATAAAAACTTTATTAATAGCTTTTGAAAAATCAGAATCTAACGTAAAACGAATAGTGTTCCAATCAATCAAATGACCTAATCTTTTTATTTGGTTAAACATAATCAATTCTGATTTTTTTTTCCAAGTATAAACTTTATTTATAAATTCTTCTCTAGAATATGCATTCTTATTCTTTCCTTCTTGAATTAATAAATTTCTTTCTACTACCATTTGTGTTGCAATGCCGGCATGATCTGTTCCTAATTGTAGTAGTGTATTTTTTCCAGACATGCGTTGATATCGCGTTATTACGTCCATGATAGTCTGCTGAAATGCATGACCCATATGTAAATAACCAGTTATATTTGGTGGAGGGACCATAATACAAAAATTTTTATTTTTTATATTGTTATAGTTATAATTAATACACTGATTTGTATTCCAGTATTTTTGTATTTTTTTTTCTATTAAGTTAAAATTATAATTTTTATCCATAGTCTTACTACATCTATTCAGTTATTTAAAATTACACAATATATTATATTAACAGTCAAAAATCAGAAAATATTCTTTATTTTATACATTATATGTTAAACAATACATTTAATAAATATTAATAAAAATTTTTCAAAATAGTTATTTATAAAAACATAAATTTTATAAAATAAAAGTTTCTAATATTTAAACTTTATATTTAATAAATATCTTATTTTAAAAAAAAGTTTAATTGTTATTTTTATAAAAATCTGATTATAGTTGTTATATATATTTTATTTAAAATTATAAATACCAAATTAATATTTAACCACATAAAGTTATATTCAAAAAAATTATTTAATTTAAAACTATGTTATTTTATTTTTAAAAAAAATAAAAGTATTATTTGATAATTTTAAGACATAATATTTATATTTTTAATTTATATAGTTAACTATTTTGTAAATTAAAAAATTATTTTATTAATATTATATTAATATTTAAAAAAACCATAATTTATATATATAATGACATTAATAATACTTTATTTTATATATAAAAGTGTATTGTAAAACATAACGATTTTATTATCAATTAATTAAAAAAATAGATGCATGAAAATATATTCAAGTTTAAAAATATTTTTGAGATATAAATAATCAAAAAAATAATTACATAGGTAAAAATATATCAAAAATATTCTGTATACTGTATGCTGTATATATATAAAAAATATTAATAAAAAATTTTAATAATAGTATCTTTAATATTTAAAAATTATTAATATTTTATATTAAAATGTTTAATATTATATAAATACCAAAAGTACTCTAAAATTTAAAATTTTTATAAATATAAATCAATATATAATCTAAAAAGCATATTTTTTAAGTGCATAAAAACAATCACCGTTTATAAAGCATAAAATAACATATAATTTACTTGTTTATTAACAAAAAAGTTGTATACATACAGGATGTATAATGAAAACACTATATAAAAAAAGTTTTTTACAATTTTCAGATTTTACACAAGAAGAAATTTTATATTTAATTAAATTATCTGGATTTGTAAAAAACCAAAAAAATAAAAAAAAAGAAAAAAAATACTTAAAAGGAAAAAAAATAGTATTAATTTTTGAAAAACAATCTACTAGAACTAGATGTGCTTTCGAAATAGCTGCTAATGATCAAGGTGCCTATACTACATATATTGGTCCTCATGATACTCATATTGGATATAAAGAATCTATTCAGGATTCTGCAAAAATACTAGGTACAATATATGATGGAATACAGTACAGAGGTTATGATGATAAAGTTCTTCATGACTTTAAAAAATATTCCAATAAACCGGTTTGGAACGGTTTGACTAATACTTTCCATCCTACTCAAATTTTAGCAGATTTATTTACCATGAAAGAAATCTATCCTAATAAAAAATTACAAAAAATAAGATGTGCATATATAGGAGACGCTCAAAATAATATAGCAAATACACTTTTAGACGCAGCTACTTTTATGAATTTAAAAATAAATATTGTATCTCCTAAAATATATCAACCTAAAAAAAATTTTTTATTAAATTTGAATAAAAAAAGAAAAAAAAATACCAATATTTTGTATACTGATAATATTGAGAAAGGTGTAAAAAACGTTGATTTTATTTATACTGATGTATGGGTTTCTATGGGAGAAAAAAAAAGTGCTTGGGAAAAAAAAATAAAAACACTATATCCTTACCAAGTTAATCAAAAAATATTAGATATGACAGAAAACCCTAATATTAAGATACTGCATTGTTTACCAGCGTTACACGATAAACAATCTTCTTTAGGATTAGAAATTCATAATATATTCAATATCAAAAATGGATTAGAAATTAGTAATGACGTTTTTAATTCTAATTTTAATATCAGTTTTCAACAATCAGACAATCGATTGCATACAATTAAAGCTCTATTAATATCATGCTTATCAAAAAAAATTTTTTTTAAAAGTAAAAACTAAAAGACATATTTTTATACTCTATGTTCAAAATATAACTTACATAAAACAAATCACTACAAAAATAATGGAGAAGTTTGTGTCAAAAAAAAAATATGTTTTAAATACTGTATTTGGACCATATTCTTCTGTTATACGAACAAAAGATTTATTTTTCATTTCAGGTCAAATTCCAGTAAACAAAAAAACAGGAATAATACCTAAGTATATATCAGATCAAACTACTTTAGCTTTACAAAATATAAATTTAATATTACACGAAAATTATTTAAGTATACAAAATATTGTTAAAATCACTATTTTTACAACCCAAATGGATAAATTAAAAGAAATTAATTTATCCTATCAAAAATTTTTCAACAAATATACTAACCAATATCCTGCACGATCATGTATAGGAATATCAGAACTACCTCAAAAAGTATCTATAGAAATTGAAGCAATAGCATCTGTATTATATAAAAAATAAATATGCCACTACGTGGCATAAAATTAATAAATTAATTAGTTTTATAATCACTTACATTATACAAAAAAATTAAAAAGTACGTTTAATATAATTTTTACGATTTCCGAAAGATAAAGATTTTTTATTTTCTCGTAATGATGAATATGCTATGAGCTTAATATTAATAGGTTTATTTAAAATACGTGTACGCAATAAACAAGCGAGTAACCTTTTAGAATGATTTTTAGGTAATTCAACAGTAGAATAAGTCGAAAATAATTTAATTGCTCCTATTAATCGACTACTAATATCTCCTTCATTAGCAATTGCTCCAACAATGTGACGTACTTCTATACCATCATTTTTACCAACTTCAATACGATATAATGTCATATTTTCTGATTTCTTACGATCATGAATAAAACGAGAATTTGGATTTATTTTATTATTATTAAACTTACGTATATTATACGTACTCGTTGAAAAACTATTATTAAAAGATAAAGATGAATAACGTTTATCTGGAGGAATAATTAAAGGTCGTTCACCTTGAACTAATTTTAATAAAGCTGCTGATAAATTTTCAAAATTCCAACCATCTTTTAAATTTAATTTTGATAAAAGTAATTTATATGATTTTAAATCAGCACTATTTAATTGTTTTTGTATTTTTTCTGAAATAATTTGTAGTCTTTTCTGTATAACAAGTTCAGATTTTGGTAATTCTATCTCTTTAATAGGATGTTTAATAGTTCTTTCGATATTATTTAATAATCTGCGTTCACGATATTCAACAAATAATAAAGCCCTTCCCGTTCTTCCTGCTCGACCAGTACGACCAATACGATGAACATATGATTCGGAATCCATAGGTATATCATAGTTAATAACAAAACTAATACGATCTACATCTAAACCACGCGCAGCAACATCTGTAGCAATCAATATATCTAGTTTTCCAGTCTTTAATCTTTCTAATGTTTGTTCCCGCAATGATTGATTCATATCACCGTTTAATGCCGCGCTATTATATCCATGCTTTTCTAACGCTTCTGAAACTTCTAAAGTAGCATTTTTAGTACGAACAAAAATAATGGTAGCAGAAAAATCTTCAACTTCTAAAAATCTAATTAAAGCATCAGTTTTTTTTCCACGTACAATCCAATAACTCTGTTGTATATCTGGACGTGTAATACCAGTAGATTGTATTTTTATTTCTTGTGGACTATTCATAAAACGCTTTGATATTCTACGAATTATATTAGGCATAGTAGCAGAAAATAAAGCTGTTTGATGTTTTTTAGGTATTTTAGACATAATATTTTCTACATCTTCTATGAAACCCATACGCAACATTTCATCAGCTTCATCCAAAACTAAACTATTTAAATTGACTAAATTTAATGTTCCACGTTTTAAATGATCTAACAAACGACCAGGTGTTCCTACAATAATTTGCGGTCCTTGTCTAAGAATTTGTAATTGAATGTCATATCTTTGACCACCATACAATGCTAATACTTTAACGCCAAAAATATATCTAGAAAAATCAGAAAAAGCTTTTGCTACCTGTATGGCAAGTTCTCTAGTGGGGACTAGAACCAAGATTTGAGGATGTTTTAAAGAAACATCGATATTATTTAACAAAGGTAATGCGAAAGCAGCTGTTTTGCCGCTACCCGTTTGGGCCATCCCAAGTACATCCTTTCCTAATAATAGGTGAGGCATGCAAGCTAACTGAATTGGTGAAGGCTTTACATATCCTAATTGTTCTAAAGATTTAAGTAAATGAGAATTAAGCCCAAAAATAGAAAAAGAATGATGAATTTGAGTCATGCAGAGTATAAGCCTCTTTATGTTACAATCACGACCAGTATACTACATCACTCATGATGAAAATTTTTATGTATTTTCATTAAAAATGTATGAACCGGCTAAATTGAATGTATATAAATTTTTTAAAAATAAAAGATATATTTAATACAATTAAAATACAAAAATACTGAACATAAAAAATAAACTAATAAAATTTATTATACAATAAATATTAGTAATAAGATAGTCCGTCTATCTGATAAAATCTATCATACATAATATATGAATTTAAATTTTATTTAATACATTAATATTTTTCATACTTAAACGAATTCTTCCTTGTCGATCTATCTCTAAAACTTTAACGGAAACGATCTGATCTATTTTTAAATAATCAGCTACTTTATCTATTCTTTTATGTGAAATTTGTGAAATATGTATTAATCCTTCTTTTCCAAAACCAAAAGAAACAAATGCTCCAAAATCTAAAATACGTGTTACCTTACCAGTATAAATTTTTCCAATTATAATATCTTCCGTAATTTCCTTAATTCTACGAATAGCATGTTTAGCTTTTTCGTCTACAGTAGCTGATATTTTTACTATTCCGTCATCTTTAATTTCAATAACAGTACCAGTTTCTTCAGTCAACATTCTAATAGTAGATCCTCCTTTTCCAATAACATCTTTTATTTTTTCTGGATTAATTTTCATTGTATATATTCTTGGTGCAAATTTCGATATATCGCTTCTAGGTATTTGTAAAGTAGCTTCCATAATATCTAAAATTTTCAATCTAGCAATTTTTGCTTGATATAAAGCATCTTTAATAATATTACTAGTAATGCCAGAAATTTTTATATCCATTTGTAATGCAGTAATCCCAGATCTGCTTCCAGCTACCTTAAAATCCATATCACCTAAATAATCTTCATCTCCTAAAATATCTGACAAAATAATATAAGTATCTTTTTCTTTTATTAACCCCATAGCAATTCCTGCTATAGCTGATTTGATAGGAACTCCTGCATCCATTAAAGCTAAAGATGCACCACATACAGAAGCCATAGAAGATGATCCGTTAGATTCTGTAATTTCGGAAACCAAACGAATTGTATATGGAAATTCTTCAATATTTGGCATAACCGCTACAAAACTACGTTTAGCTAATTTTCCGTGACCTATTTCTCTTCTTTTAGGTGATCCTACTATTCCTATTTCGCCTACAGAGTAAGGAGGAAAATTATAATGAAATATAAAATTATCAGTTCTATCTCCCAAAAGATCATCTAGATTTTGCGCATCTCTAGACGTTCCTAGCGTTGCAGATACTAGCGCTTGTGTTTCTCCTCTAGTAAATAGAGCAGATCCGTGGACACGAGGAAGAACACCTGTTCTTACATCAATTGGTCTAATTACATGATTTGTGCGACCATCAATTCTTATATTTTCTTTTAAAACACGTTGACGAACTATATTACGTTCTAAAGCATAAATATTTTCTTCAATTTTAAAATTCGTTAAAGTATTATCATCGTTAAGCAAATCTATAACTATTTTTTGCTTAATATCACTTAATTTACTCAATCGATCTTGTTTTATAAAAATACGATATGCTAACTCAATATCTTTACTAAATTTTTTAGATACTAAATCATAAAAAATTTTATCAGGTGTATTTTTAATAAAATCAAAATTAGGACGTTTATTAGCTTTTTTAGAAAAAGCAAAAATATTATCAATTAGTAATTTTTGTTTGTTATGACCAAACAGAATAGCTTGTAAAATATTTTCTTCAGGTAATATACTAGCTTCTGCTTCAACCATTAAAATATTTTTTTTTGTTCCAGAAACTACTAAATCTAGGCAACTATTTTTAATGATTTCTACTGATGGATTTAAAATATATTCATTATCTATTAATCCAACACGAGCTGCTCCTATAGGGCCTAAAAACGGTAGGCCAGATATACATAAAGCAGCAGATACACCAATAATAGAAATTATGTCTGGATTAATTTGAGGATTTACTGAAATAACTGTTACAATAATTTGTACCTCATTAAAGAAATCTTTAGGAAACAAAGGACGAATAGGTCTGTCAATTAATCTAGAGATTAAAATTTCATTTTCACTGGGTCTTCCTTCACGACGAAAAAATCCACCAGGAATTCTACCTGCAGCATACGTACGTTCTTGATAATTTACAATTAACGGAAAAAACTTTTGTCCAGATAAAATAGGAGTTGCCCCACTTACTACAGTAATCAAGGCAGTAGTATCATCCATACTAGCTAAAACTGAAGCGGTAGCTTGTCGAGCTATCATACCAGTTTCTAAGCTAACAGAATGTTTACCATATTTAAATGTATGTATAATTGGTTTTAACAAAATCTACATCCTTAAATAAAGATAAATTAATTTAAAAAATATTTTAAAAATACAAAAATCATATTTTTGATAAAAATTGTTGAAAAATAAAACTATAGTTTTAATAATATTTATATACATAAAGAAAAGAGCTGCAACAGCTCTTTTCTTTACACAAATTATACTCTATTTTTAATAAATTTTAATATTATAAATAAATATTTTGTAGTACGTTAATAACGTAAACCAAGATCTTTAATTAAAAAAAGATAAACTGAATGGTTTTTTGATTTTATATAATCTAATAATTTTCTACGCCGAGAAACCATTTTCAACAATCCTCTTCGACCACAGTGATCTTCTCTATGTTCAGCAAAATGTTTTTGTAAATAATTTATTTTTCTAGTCAATAAAGCAATTTGTACTGATGTACTACCACTATTAGTATGCAATTTACCATATTTTGAAATTAAATTTTGCGTTTCTAGTATATTTTTTAACATATGCAAAACTCCATAAAAAACTTTATTCTAAATAATAATTACATAAATCTTTAAATAATTCGTAAAAAGAATTTAATTCATTAAAATACATTTTGGAATCAAAATACTAAATTCATTTATTATTCCTATCCCTAAAAATATACTATTTATTCCTGTAATTACTCGCACTAAACCTGTTTTATACATCTTTAATAAAGATATATTCATTTTTTTTTGAAAATTTTTTACATCTTCATGAAATAATTTTACTGAAGGATATTTTAAAAATATAGAACTTACAGGTAACAAAAAAGTGCGCAACATACTACGTGAATAAAAACGATATATTTGATTCACGTTTTTATTTTCAACAAAATATAAATCAGGTAATTTTACTAATTGAGATGAACAATAAGGTCCTACTTGTATTCGACGCAAAAAAACAACATGCGCGCCACATTTTAATCGCTTACCAATATCTTGAGCTAAACTACGTATATACGTTCCTTTAGAACAAGATACCGTAAACTCTAAAAAACTGTCAATATATTGAATAAAATTTAATTTATAAATTATTACCTCTCTCTTTTTAAGAGGAAGAAATATACCTAATCGAGCATACTTATATAATGGAACTCCAGAATATTTAATTGCTGAAAACATAGGTGGAACTTGTTCTATTTTTCCAATAAAACTATTTAAAATAGAACTAATTTGAGATTCCGTTACGTGCACCAATCGATTTTGTAAAATAGCTCCAGATAAATCTCCGGTAGTAGTAATTACTCCTAATTTTGCTATTACATGATATTTTTTTATTGAATTTGTTAAATATTCAGAAAACTTTGTTGCCGAACCAAATAAAATCGGTAAAATTCCCGTAGCAAAAGGATCTAAAGATCCAGTATACCCTGCTTTTCTAGCATAAAAAATTTTTTTAACATGTTGTAGTGTACAATTAGATGAAATTCCTTTTGGTTTATCTAACAACAATATTCCAGAATTATCTTTATTACTTTGATAATTCATATTTTTAACCCATATACATATCAATTCAACATTTTTATATACTAATAAAACTTACTTTTTTCAATAAGCTGAGAAATTAATATTCCCTTAGAAAAAGAAATGTCATGAATAAAGCACAAGTTAGGAACAATCCGTAAATATATATTCTTATTTATCAGTGAACGAATAAAACCTGTAGCTTTTTGTAAAATACCTAATATTAATTGTATTCTGCGTTTATCTTGATCATATAAACATGTAAAAAATATTTTAGCATAACTCAAATCTGTAGATAATTTTACTTCCACTATTGTTATCAAAGAATTTAATCTAGGATCTCTTATTTTTTGTTGAATAATTGCAGCAATTTCTTTATGTAAACTACGTTCTAACCTCATAGATCGACTAAAATCTTTTAACATATTATTTCCTACATAAAACAAATATATTTATATAAAATCACAAAAATAATTCAAAAATTTAATATAAAAAGATATCAATCATTTTTTAACCATTTGAAAAACTTCAACAATATCACCTATGCAAATATCATTATAATTTTTTACTCCTATACCACATTCCACTCCATGTCGCACTTCTAAAACATCTTCTTTGAATCTACGTAAAGATTCTAATTCCCCTTCATAAACAACAATATTATTCCGCAGTACTCGTATAGGGTTTGTTTTTTTAATAATTCCTTCTTTTACCATACATCCAGCTATTAAACCAAATTTAGGCGCTTTAAATATACTTCTAACTTCTGCTAATCCAATCACTATCTGTTTATCAGAAGGTACGGACAAACCTGAAATAAATGCTTTAATATCATTAATTAAATCATATATTATTGAATAATACCTGACATTTAAATTCTCTAATTCTATAATCTTTTTTGCGGAAATATCAGCTCTAACATTAAATCCCACTAACATTGCTGTTGTTGTCAAACTTAAACATACATCAGTTTCTGTAATTGCTCCCACTCCAGAAGTAATGATATTAACCTTAATAATGTTGTTAGACATTAAATTCAAAGAATCTGATATTGCTTCTAAAGAACCCTGAGTATCTGTTTTTAGTATAATATTTAAATTTGAATTTTTTTTCATACTAATTTTTTCAAATAAATTCTCTAGATCAATTTTTTTTTTATATGAAAATTTATTTTCTCTATATTTTAATTTACGCAATAATGATAATTTTCTAGCCTTTTTTTCATCACGAACAACAAATAGTGTATCTCCTGTTTTCGGTAATCCTGATAAACCAAAAACTTCTACTGGAATAGATGGACCGGAAGATAATATAGTTTTATGAAATTCATCTCTAAGTAATTTTATTTTTCCATACTCTAAACCACAAATAATTATGTCGTTTACTTTTAGAATACCTGTATGTACTAATATGGTAGCTACTGGACCACATTTAGAATCTAAATAGGATTCAATTACTACTCCCGTAGCCATTCCAGAATATACCGCTGTTAACTCTAACATTTCTGCTTGTAATAAAATTGCAGATAACAAATTATCAACACCTAAACCGGTTTTAGCTGAAACCAAAACAAATATATTATCTCCCCCTAATTCTTCAGAAATAATTGAATATTTCATTAACTCTTTTTTAATTTTATCTACATTAGATAGTGTTTTATCAACTTTATTAATAGCAACTATTATCGGTACCTGTGCAACATTTGCGTGTTGAATCGCTTCTATTGTTTGAGGCATAACACCATCATCTGCAGCAATTACCAGAATAACTATGTCAGTAATTTTAGTACCTCTAGCTCGCATAGCCGTAAAAGCAGCATGACCAGGAGTATCTAAAAACGTAATAATGCCTTGAGATGTTTTAACATGATAAGCCCCAATACACTGTGTAATTCCACCCGCTTCTTGAGAAGAAACCGTAGTTGATCGAATATAATCCAACAAAGAAGTTTTTCCATGATCTACATGTCCAATCATAGTTACTATTGGTGGACGAGATTTTTTCTTAGCATCTCCTAAATAACGATCTTGCATTACAGAATTTTCTAAATCGTTATCTTGATGCATATATACTGTATAACCCATTTCTTCAGCAACTAATTGAGCTGTACTTGGATCCAATATATTATTAATAGTTGATGAAATTCCTAATTTTAGTAATATTTTAGTTAAATAAGAGTGCTTTACTGCCATTTTATTAGATAATTCTAATACAGAAACAGCATTTCTAATAATTATCTTTTTGTACACAGTTCCTGCAGGTTTATTAAATTTTTGCTGTAAAATAGAGTTCTTAACTGTATATAATTTATTTTTTTTAGAATAATTTGAAAAACGTCTATCAGATCCTTTCAATGAATAAATATTATTATTTATTTTGTTTTTACGAATATTAATAATCGGAACAAATCTTTTTTTATCAACAAAATTATTTTTTTTATTTATATCCATAGTAAGAACAGAATTAATTTGTTTACTTTTTAATACATTTTTTTTGTTAAATTGATTATGATCTAATATTTTTTTATTCGTAAACTTTTTAAACGAATCACTGTTATTTTTTTTATTTAGTACTTTAGAAGAAAAATTTGACTTAACAGATTTTGAGTTTATTGGCTGTGTAAGTTTTTTTTTTAAATTTATTGATAATTTTTTTTTATCTTTCTTTAACAATCTATTATTATCATACTTATCTCTTGATTTTTTCAATTTCACCGGTAAAATTATCTCTTTATTTAAAAGTAAATTTAACTCATAATTAATATTATAAAAATTTTATTAAAAATAATATTTTAATGAATATCCAAATAAAACGATATATATAAAATTATTAATATACAAAAATTGCTTACCATAATAATATTTTTTAAAATTATCTTTTATACAAATAAAAAATTATTATTTATATATAATAAATACCTATGCAGATTAGGTATTAATCAGTAAAACTAATTACATAAATTTTATATAAAAATATAATGATTATTTTTTAAATTCATAATACGTATATAATTAATTATTTTATTTAAAATTTAGATTATTTATGTTCATTAAACCAACAAATATTACGAGCTTCCATAATTAATTGTCCAGCTTGAGCAGAAGTCAATACTGAAATATCATTTAAGTCATCAATACTTTGTTCAGCTAAGTGCTCTAAAGTATATATTTTTTTTTCTGTTAATTTTTGAATTATACACTCATCAATATTTTTTAAACGTAATAATTCTGAATTTAAAAAATTTTTTTTAAGTTTATTTGCAAATTTTTCTTGATTTTTTTTTAAAATAAATATTACTTTTCTCTGTACTCGTAGAATGATATCACTCTTGATACCTTTAACCGATAATAATGTATTTGTGGAAGCATTAGCAATATCTTGTATTGAAGAAAATCCTGAACGTAATAATAGTAAAACATCATTTTTATTCAAATTTAATTGATTTTTACAAAAACAAAAAAAATCTTTTTTCTCTATTTCATTCTGTTCATGTAAGTTACTAGAAGTCATGATGTTTAATTCCCATCCAGTTAACTGCGACGCTAATCGTACATTTTGTCCGTTTCTTCCAATAGCCTGCGCTAAATTACATGCTTCAACAGATACATTAATAGTATGAGTATAATCATCTAAGGTAATCGATGAAACATCAGCAGGAGACATTGAATTAATAACAAATTTTTCTGGATTTTTATCCCATAAAATTATATCAATTCTTTCTCCGCATAATTCATTAGATACTGCTTGTACTCTAGCTCCTCTAATACCAACGCAAGCACCTACTGGATCAATCCTATTGTCGCAAGTTGTAACAGCTATCTTAGATCTTGATCCAGGATCACGTGCAATAGCCTTAATTTCTATCAATTGATCGCTAATTTCTGGAACTTCAATTCTAAATAATTCAACTAACATCTCTGATTTAGATCGACTAATGAGCAAATATGTTCCACGTGGTTCATGCGAGATATCATATAATAAACCACGAACTCTATCATTAATTCTAAAATTTTCTCTAGGTAACATGTCTTCACGCATAACAATGCCTTCAATCTTATTACCAACATCCAAAATAATATAATCTCTATTAATTTTTTTAACTATTCCGATAATAATTCGACCTTTTTGTTTATAAAAACGATTTACTAAAATCTCATGTTCCGCTTCTCTAACTTTTTGTATAATAACTTGTTTAGCTATTTGAGTAGCGATACGATCAAAGATTACAGAATTAATACAATCTTCAACATAATCATGTAACTGTATAGTTTGATTTTCAAGACGTGCTGCATCTAGTGTGATTTCTTTAGTTGGATTAGATACGATATTTACCACTAACCATCTTCGATATGTATTATAGCTACCATCTTTACGATTTATATACACTCTAAGATTAATATCTTGACCATATTTTTTTTTAGTAGCAATTGCTAAAGCACTTTCTAAAGCTTCAAAAATTTTTTCTCTTGGAATAGATTTTTCGTGTGAAACAGCATCTACTACAGATAATATTTCTTTATTCATATCCTTTCCTTTATTCTTAAATTAAAGTGGATGTATTCAACTAAATAAAAAATTCAAAGAAAAAGAACTTTTGTCTACCTAAGTAGGTATTAGCATTTATTATTGGGAAATTTGAATATGCACTAAATGCAATAATTCTTATAATAAACAGTACTAACTAACATTTTTCATATAAAAAATTGTAACAAAAAACCCCGATTTTTTCGGGGTTAAAATATTAAATAACTGTTATAATGTAAATAATTATAATATAAAATTAAGAAAGAAAGAAAAAAGAAACACAATTCATACCGAAGGTGGGAATTGAACCCACACACCTATTTAAAATTAAGTACTATCTCCTCAAGATAGCGTGTCTACCAGTTTCACCACTTCGGTTAAAATATCATATATCAACAAAATATATAAATATATAATCATCTAAAAAAAAATAATCTTGAAAACAAACATTTTTATTATGAATAAATAATTACTATTGAAAAATAATGATATAATATAAATTAACATGATAAATTAATTTTATATAAAAATTATATCTTTAAATGATTAATGGTCCATATACTATATCTACATAATAATAAATTGACTATAAAAAATAAAGTCAACAAAAATAAAACCGTGTATGTCATAACATAACTTTTTGAATTCTCAGTAAATAATTGAGAAGAATAATCACTTGTATTAGTAGATAAATTATTTCCAGAACTAAATTGAAACATAATAATGGAAATCAAAAAAAAAGAAACAAAAATAAATGTAATCAATAAAAAAAGATGCATATAAACACCATATATATATATACTATTTAATAATTTTATATTTTATTTTATAATAAAATAACAAACTGACTTTATCATGTATACACTTAAAAATAATAAACATAGTTCTTTTATTTATATATATTATACAATTATATATAAATAAAAGCACTATGTGAAATATTTTTTATATATCTACTAAACAAACGTAATATATTAAATATATATCATAATAATAATAATTATATTATTAATATAACAAATATATATTGCTATATAAAATCCTTAAATAATAAATTTTTTCAAATAAAACATGTTAAAACATAACTTATAATAAAAAACCAAATATAATTATACATCTGTAAATTTCTAAAATAAAATTCATATACAAAATATATTCGCATATACATATTTTAATATGTATTATTAATAAAATTAAATATCACTTTTCATACAAAATACAATTTTTTTTATTTATAAAAATATTTAAAGTATAGATAAAATTTTGTTAATGATATACAGATTAAAATATCTGTTTTAAATTATAACTACAATAAAATTTACATTTATAATTATTAACTATTTACAAAAAATATAAAAAAATCAAATCTAATACAAAATCAATATTAATTATATTTATTAAAAAATCATTATACTTGATTAAACATTATCAAAATATTTTCTAAAAAATTTAATAAATAATATCTATTAAATACATATATAAAAAAATAATACAACGTGTATTACTACTACAACATATCAATGATATCTATTTGATAAAATAGATATCATTGAATTATTATCATAATAGTTGCCAATACTTAAAAATATATATAATACTTATTATAATAGTGTCTATATAAACATCTAAATTATTATTCCTGTACAAAATTTCTATTGCTTAAAAAAAAATATTAATTAAGATTAATTAAATAAAATTTAACGTAAATTCCAACCATCAGGTTCACGAACTAATTTTCTAGACATTAAATCATCAATTTGTGAAGCATTAATAGTCTCATATTTCATTAGAGCATCTTTCATGGCATGCAAAATATCTATATTTTCATGTAAAATTTTTTCTGCGCGTCGATAATTTTCTTTAACTAACAATTGTATTTCTTTATCAATAATACGAATTGTTTTATCAGAAAAATGTTTTAAATTAGACATGGATTTATCTAAAGAAAATTCTTGATTCTCTTCCGCATATAAAATAGGCCCTAATTTATCTGAAAAACCCCATTTAGTGATCATTTTTCGCGCTAAATTAGTAGCTACTTTAATGTCATGACATGCTCCAGTAGAAATTTTATTAGATCCATAAATAATTTCTTCTGCTATTCGCCCGCCATATAAAGTGGAGATCTGACTTTCTAATGTTTGACGATTGACGCTAAATACATCACCTTTCGGTAAAAATACGGTTACTCCCAAAGATTTTTCACGTGGAATAATAGTAACTTTATGAACAGGATCATGATCAGGAACTAATCTACCTACAATAGCATGTCCAGATTCGTGATAAGCAATAGATTCTTTGTGACTTTCTGTCATAATCATAGATCTTCTTTCAGAACCCATCATTATTTTATCTTTAGATTTTTCTAGATCTATCATAGAAATTATAGTCTTGTTACAACGAGCTGCTAGTAAAGCTGATTCATTTACTAAATTGGCTAAATCAGCCCCAGAAAAACCAGGAGTACCTCTCGCAATAACCATTGGAACAACATCATTCGCAATAGCTACCCTACGCATATGAATTTTTAAAATTTCTTCCCTACCAATAACATCAGGTAATGGAATTACAATTCGACGATCAAATCTACCTGGTCTTAACAAAGCTGGATCTAAGACATCTTGTCTATTAGTAGCTGCAAGTATAATAACTCCTTCATTACCTTCAAAACCATCCATTTCTACTAATATTTGATTTAATGTTTGCTCACGTTCTTCATTACCCCCGCCAACTCCTATCCCTCTTTTTCTTCCAACAGCATCAATTTCATCTATAAAAATTATACAAGGAGAATGTTGTCTAGAATTTTTAAACATGTCCCTGACACGAGCAGCCCCTACGCCGACAAACATTTCTACAAAATCAGAACCTGAAATTGTAAAAAAGGGAACATTAGCTTCCCCAGCGACTGCTTTAGCTAATAGTGTTTTTCCGGTTCCGGGAGGACCAACCAGTAGAATTCCTTTAGGAATTTTACCTCCTAATTTTTTAAACTTTTGAGGTTCTTTTAAATATTCTACTAATTCAGAAACATCTTCTTTTGCTTCATTGCAGCCTGCTACATCCAAAAAAGTAATTTTAATGGTATTATTGGATAACATTTTAGCTTTACTTTTACCAAAGAACAAAGATCCTATTCCATTACTAATTTGTGAATATTTTAAAAAACAAAAAAACAGCACTATTAATAAAAAAAAAGGAAGCCAAGATAAAAAAATAGATACCAAAAAACTTTGTTTAGCTGGAATTGTATTGGTAATTATAATATCTTTTGTAAATAAAATATCTAACGATTTGACGTTATAAACAAACATATTGGTGATATATTGATTCATATCTTTTCTCATAACTACAATTTTATTTATTAATGTATATATTAAAAATTTTATTTGTACTAATTTTAATTAAGAAAAATACCTAATTAAATTGAGCATTATATACAGTATATCTGTATAAATTTTAAAATAAAGATACCTATACAACTAAAAAAATCAAGAAAATTACATTTTAATTATATCAGTAAACAACAAACTACTTTAAATAAATATTAAAAAATCACAAATTATTTTTTAAATCTGCGAGCTATGACAAAAACTTCCCGAGAATTAAAACGAGAAGAACATGGCTTGTAAATTTTTACGAATTTAAAAACATCACAAATTTTTTTCATATACATGTTAAATCCATAACCTTGAAATAACTTCATTATCAAACATCCGTTTTTTAATAATACATGTATAGAAATTTTTAAAGCAACATCATTTAATTTAAACATATTAGCATTATCTATGATAGAAATACCGCTAATATTAGGAGACATGTCAGACATAACAACATTCCAAGAATTTTTTTTTAGATTAAAAAAAATTTTTTTTTGCATACAAATATCAGTAACATCTTCATGAAAAAAAGTAACATTTTTTAATGGGCGCATTGGTAAAATATCATATGCAAAAATAATTCCTGAATTTCCAATTTTTTGAAGAGCATATTCTGACCAACCTCCAGGATTAGATCCTAAATCTATCACTTTCATTCCAACATTAAAAATTTTTTCTGATTCATTAATTTCTTTTAATTTAAACCATGCTCTAGATCTTAAATTTTTTTTATTTCTTGCTCGTATATATGGATCTGTAAAATGTTTTCTCAACCAATTATTAGAGTTTTTTAATTTTTTTTTTACAATCATAACATTTTTTCAAAATACACAACATCAACATGTAAAAAATTACATATATTGATTTAATTTAAAATTTTTAAAATAATTTATAAATGTTTTACAAATATAAATTTTATTAAAAATATCAACATATATACCATTTATAAAAATTTTCATATAAAATATATTCATAAGAAATATAAATTTTGTGTATATAAAAAATTATTTAAATTATTAAAATATACTTTACTGTAAAAATAAATATTCAAAAAAAAAAATAACAAAAATTATATATTTTAGGATTAAAATTATATATTTTAAATATATTCAATTTTTTTAATTAAATATTCTACTGAACCTGTAGGGGTACTTACTGTAATTGTATCGTTCTTTTTTCTTCCAATTAATGCTCGAGACATAGGCGAGTAAACAGAAATTGAATATTCTTTGCAATTCGCTTCGTCATCACCAACAATAGTATACATGAAAATGTTATTGGTACATATTTGTAATACAGTTACTGTAGCTCCAAAAATAACAATACCTCGAAAAGGTATTTTGGTAACATCAATAATTTCTGAACACAATAACTTATTTTCAATTTCACAAATTTTATTTTCACAAAAACTCTGTTCTTCACGAGCTGCATGATACTCTGCATTTTCTTTTAGATCACCTAACTGTCGAGCATTAGAAATTGCTTCTACAATTGACGGTCGTGTAATATATTTTAATTTATTTAATTCAGATTTAAGTTTATTAAAACCCCGTAATGTCATTGGAACTTTTTTAAACAAGCCCATTACTCCTTTACATTAAAATAAAAAATGAAATCTAATTTATACATATAATTTGCATATTATAATGTCATTATAAAAAAACTATATAAAATGTTATAAATCATATTTAGTATATGATATTATGTTAGTATTATATAATATAATAAATAATTATATATATATTTATTCCAAATAGATTATTTTATAACATAAAAAATTATTTTTATAAAAAATACAGCATAGAAAATATAAAAAAATAATTTTTTATAAAAACAAGAATTTTTAAAAACATTTTTTCAAAAATTAAATTTATCAATAAAAATATTTTTCATAAAATATTATATATAAAAAAAGTTTTTATCAATAAAACTGAGTTAACAGTACAATAAAAAAAAGTTATAAAAATCAATAAAAATTAATTTTTATATCAACTAATATATAACTATAGAGTAATAAAAATGCATTTAGATAAAATTCAATGCGCTATTAAAAATCAATTAAATCTAAAAAAAGTATTAATATCAAACAATAATAATCATATTTTAATTACCGCTATAGGAGATTCATTTATAGGAATGAATTCGTTAAAAAGACAAAAATCTATATATAAAATATTAATGCCATATTTTTTAACTAAAGAAATCCATGCGATACAAATTCAAACATATACTATATCTGAGTGGAATAAAAAAAAATAAATCATATATATATAAAAATTTTTACAAAAAATTAATTAAAAAATAAAATTTTATATATAACATTATGTAATAAATTAAAATATTTATATAAAATATATTTTAAAAATATATGCTATGATTTATTTAAAATATAAAAAAATTTTTTTAGTAAAATATTTAATTTTGTTCAAGAAAAATAGAACATAAAAAGTTTTATGAAAAATTATGTTTATATGTTTAATGTTAAAACTATATATATAGTAATTATATTATGTGTAGAAATCAATGTGTTATCATATAATAATATAAATCATATACTTACATATATTTACATATTAAATATACATTTAAATAATAAACGCTTAAAATCATAGTAAAATATTCCTATTAATTAATTTTAACAAAAAATATTTTAACAAAAATAATTTTTATACACATTAAATTCATATCTTATATACACATAATTAACTCTAT